>DASZZK010000397.1:0-5350 GCA_035544975.1 Casimicrobiaceae bacterium
CGTGTAACGGGACAGGTCCGCCGGATGTGCCGGTAGCCGTCCGTTGGCCAGGCGCGGGCTGCACACCGGGAAGCTGGTGTCGTCCAGCACGTGTTCGGAGACCACGCCGGGCCAGTCGCCGAGTCCGTGGCGGATCGCGACGTCGACGCCGTCGCGTTTGAAGTCCGCCAGCGCATTGTTTGCAATGACGTCGAGGTCGATCTCCGGATGCTGCGCGAAAAACTTGCCGATCCGCGGCAACAGCCAGCGGGCAGCGAATGACGGAATGACGCTGACCCGCAGTTGCCGCGGGTTGGCGCGCTCGGTCACCTCCCGCACCGCATCGCCAAGGTCGGATAGCACCGCACGCACGCGAGTCGCGAAGCGCTCCCCTTCGTCGGTCAACCTGATGCCTCGCCCCTCGCGCTCGACCAGACGAACGCCGAAATTCGCTTCCAGCGACTTGATCTGATGGCTGATCGCGCCGTGCGTGAGATGAAGCGATTCGGCGGCGCGCGTAAGGCTCCGCATGCGGGCGGCAGCCTCGAAGGCGCGCAGCGCCTGCATCGGTGGAAGTCGATCAGCCATGCTCTGCCAAGATGTGAAAACTATTCATATAATATCCCAAAACAAATCGTTTGTCCGGAGCTGATCTCGCCTCTAGAATTTGCCTCGTAAGCGCAGCCCTGCGCAAGGAAAACAACATGCAAATTCGGCTCTCATTTAAGCGTATGTTCCTCGCCCCTGGCAAGACCTTTGCCGTGCCCACGGTTTCTGGCGCCCGCGTTCGGGTCGTAGACGGCCTGGTGTGGGCCACGACCAGCAGCAGTCCGGACGACGTCTGGTTGGGCGCGGGCGACGAGCACACGGTGCAAAGCGCCGGCTTGACCGTTGTCGAATCGGTCGCCCGATCGACGGTCGAGATCATTCCGCCTACTGCAACCGGCACTCGAGGCCACGTCATGAACCGCTACGAAATCAATATTCCCCGCGCGGCGTGCCATATCGCCGCCATTGCGATGACGGCCATCACTATCGGTATGTTGGTGGTCCTTCCGACAAAGATGGAGTCTGCCAGGCACGAGGTGCGGCAGCCTTTAACGTCGAATGTCCTCGCCGCCAGGCCGGCCGAATGGGTGATCAGCCAGCCCGGTGGCATGGTCAAGCCGCCGGAACAGACGATCACCCAGGCATCGAGCGGCGTGGCGCCGCCGACGCGCGTTCAGTGATGGCACCGCGAAACGGTGTGACTATTCCGGCGGGCCCGTGCCTCCCTCCGGGCTTCGCCCGAGCAGCTCGCGGGCGAGACCCCAAAGGCCAAGCACGGCCGTGCCGAGACAGACGATCGCAAAAAACCCGGCAACGATGCGCGCCCACCACGGCATCGGCTCGCTCGTGACGAAGCCGGCGACGCCTCCGATCGTCCATGTCCCGTCGGGCGCGGGATGGAGCGGCGTGAGCGCCAGCGCCGCGCAGACGAGGCCGAACGTCGCCATGAAAAGCGCAAAGAACAATGCGCGCATCCGCGGCCAGGATTCGGGAAGCGCCGCAAAGACACCGATCGCCGCGAACACCATGCCCAGCACGGCCACCAGAGGATAGTCGCTCCGCGGAAGCGTCGCCGACCACCAGGGCGCGCCGAGCAGCGCGGCGCCGACCAGAAACGCAATCAAGCCGGGGACAGCCCTCATGCAACACCCTGAAGGGCGCGGGTTGCGAGACCCGCCGACGAAAAAAACGACACTCTGAGCTAACGGTCGGGCGATGTCCGCCGGCGTCTGAACGCGACAATGTAAATCGCCGCGTTTATTGCGACAAGCACCGCGCCAAGCATGGCCTGCATATTCTGCGTAAGTCCTTCTGGATACAAAAGCGATACGACATAGTGATCGATGAAGCCGCCGCCGTATCCGGCCTGTCCGGCCCGCTGGCGCAGAGCCACTTCCAGCGGCGTCAATGGGCAGATTGTTCCGCTGAATTCAATAAACGCGGCCCAGACGACTGCCGGAATGTGCAGCCAGGCGAGCCGCGGCCAGCGCAATAGCAGGAGCGCGCCGAAAACGACGAAGAGCACGAACGCGAGGTGTGAAACGAGAATTGCGTCGGCGGCCGCGCGATACGCCATGTCGATGGGTAGAGCGACTTAAGCGGCGACGTTGATACGCACCGGCACCCGGCGACGTCCCCACTGACGATCGAAACGCTCGAAGCGGCCCGGTATCGTCGTCCCGCAGTATTTGCACGCGCCTTCCGCAGTGACATCGTAGGAGAGGATCTCGTGCCAGTCGCGCGCGATCAACGGCTTCGCGCAGCCGGGACAGAAAGTCGTGCCGCCGTCGAGGTCGTGCACGTTGCCGGTGTAGACGTAGTTCAGACCCTCGCCAAGCGCGATGTTGCGCGCGCGCGTAAGCGTCGCAGCCGGCGTGCGGCCTATGTCAGTCATCTTGTAGTCGGGGTGGAATGCGGTGAAGTGGAGCGGCACATCGGGCCCGAGCTCGCGTGCGATCCACTTGCTCTCGGCCTCGATTTCCGCGTCGGAATCGTTCTTGCCCGGGATCAGCAGCGTGGTGATCTCGGTCCAGACATCGGTTTCGTGGCGCAGATAGACGAGCGTGTCGAGCACCGGCTGCAGGTGCGCACCGCAAACCTTGAAATAGAACTCGTCGGTAAAGCCCTTCAGATCGACGTTGGCCGCATCCATCTTGGCGTAGAAGTCGCGCCGCGCCTCGACGCCCATGTAGCCCGCCGTCACTGCGACGGCCTGAATGCCTAGATCGTGGCACGCATCGGCGGTATCCATCGCGTACTCGGCAAAAATCACCGGATCGTTGTAGGTGAAGGCGACGCTCTTGCAGTTGGCGCGCCTGGCCGCCTCCGCGATTGCCTGCGGGGAGGCCTGGTCCATCAGCGTATCCATTTCGCGCGACTTGGAAATGTCCCAGTTCTGGCAGAACTTGCACGCGAGATTGCAGCCGGCGGTGCCGAAGGAGAGCACGCTCGATCCGGGATAGAAGTGATTGAGCGGCTTCTTTTCGATCGGGTCGATGCAAAAACCCGATGAGCGGCCATAAGTCGTGAGCACCATCTGGTCACCGCTGCGCTGACGCACGAAGCAGGCGCCGCGCTGGCCTTCCTTCAGCCGGCAGTCGCGCGGACACAGGTCGCACTGGATGCGCCCGTCGTCGATGAAATGCCAATAGCGGCCGGGGTAATCGCTCAAGACGTTTCTTCCACCGGTCGCACATCGCTCTCGCGCCACTTGGTGGCGCCGTATCGCGAAATCTGCACGGCTGAACTCCAGAAATCGATCGGCAGGCCGGCTTTGCGCTTCAATTCGGCGAGAAACTCGGCCGGCTCGCGGAGAGTGTCCCACACCTGCGGCAGGAAGGTTGCCCGCCTGCCCGCGAATTCGAGCACCACGCCGTCGACACCGGGCCTGAGCTGAGCGAGCAAGGCCTGTTCGCCGTCTGCCGTCATGGTCTCGGCCGCTGACAGCAAGGAAACCTCGACCGACGTGTACCTGAACTCGTCGGCGCCCAGGCGCGGAAAACGTGGATCGTCGAACGCCGCCGCGACCGCATTAGCGCGCACGTCGATGCCCAGCGGCCGCCTGGCCTCGATCGTGCCGATACAGCCGCGCAGCATCCCGTCCTTGAACAGCGTCACGAAGGTCGCACCCGGCGCCTCGAGCGCCGGGTGTCCGGGCTCCGCGCGCTCGGGCCTCGCGCTGGCCGCTTCACCCAGCGCGGTGCCGATGGCGCGTCGCGCAATTATCACCAGCGAACGGCCTAGCTCCGCGTCATGCATCGACGGTCTCCTCGAGACGCTTCGTCGCCGCGCTCTCCGGTACATTCCGCGCGAACGCGAACGCCGCATAGCCGACCACCCGCGATTTCTCGCCCGCGGTGTCGCCTGAGTTGCGCAAGTCGATGAGCTCCGGCTTGAGGCCATGCCGACGCGCGCAGAGCGCGAAGCCGTTGATCGGCGTGGCGCCGCATGCCTGCTCGTGATCGAGCGTGTCGGCGAGCGCAAGAATCTCGTCGGCGGTGGAACGATCGATCTCGGTCGCTTGCTCGTACGGATGGTAGTGCGACAAGTCGGAGCTGACCACGATCAGCGTCTCGGGCCCGCCCCACACTCGCTCGATGACTTCCGCGACTTGCGCAGGCGACGCGTCTCCCACCGCGAGCGGAACGAGCGTGAACGCTTCGAGCACCGTCTGCAGAAAAGGCAGCTGTACCTCGAGCGAATGCTCCAGCGAATGAGCTGCCTCGCTCTCGCATACCTGAGGCAGCTTGCGAAGCTGCACCGCGGCCTCGGCATCGACTGCAACCGCGCCCAGCGGAGTGAGGAAGCTGTCGGCAGCGGGCAGCGCCAGGCCGCGGATCGGAACCCGGTGCACCGGCCCGAGCAGAACGACCCGGCGGATGCCCGATCGGCCGGGAAGCAGGCGCGCGTACGCTCTCGCCGCAATCGGGCCGGAATAGATGTACCCCGCGTGCGGGACGATGAGCGCCTTCGGCCAAGCGGCGGCGGCGGCGGGCCGGGGCGCGGCGTCGAGCAAGGCTCGCACGCTCGCCGCGAGCGCGCGAGGCGCGCCGGGATAGAACATGCCGGCCACGGCGGCAGGACGGACTGTGAGCATCGGCTACCTGTGGGAGCCCATTCAAGGCTACAGCCGCAAAATCGGGGCAATTTCCCTCTAAGCAAGCCCCGCCAGACATGATTGTCGCGCTGTCGCGGCAGCGATGCACGTTACTTTTGCTTCAAGCTACTTTATGGCAGGCAGCGCGACTTTCCGGTCGGCCATATGGCGAAGGTAGGCAAGCAGATCGGTAAGCTCCCGGTCGGACAAGGTCGCGGCCGGGAACATGGGCATTTTCGCGGCCTCCCACCGACGCAGCGACTGCGGATCGCGGATCAGGCGGCGAAGGGCGTCGACGCGAATATACTCGGTCGGGTTGTACGGGACGTTCAAATCCGGCCCGATCGTCGCGTCGCCGCCCAGGTTCAGGGTGTGACAGGCCGAGCAGTGTTTTTCGTACGCCGCAAATCCGTGCCGGATCGGGTCCTGCGCCGACAAGCCGGGTGCCGGCGCAAGCACGGGAAAGCGCTTGACCAGCGGCGCGACCGATTCGATACGCGCGACTTGATAAGGCCATTGTCCGGCGCGGATGCCGCCCGAATCGGGCCGCACCCAGACCAGGTAGAACGGGCCCGCCGTGGCGCTCTCGCCGGCCTTCAGCGGCGGCCACGGTGCATCGGGCGACTCGATCGCCAGATACGCGACGGCGCCGTCACCGCGGGCGAGAAGCGGCGCCGCAGCCAGGTTCGCGACATAGCCGTCATTGGCGACGAAGCGTATGGTCTC
>DASZZK010000398.1:0-2545 GCA_035544975.1 Casimicrobiaceae bacterium
ACGTCATCGAGTGGGGCAATGGCGTTTTCGGCAGCGAGGCGGCCGCACGCCATTACTTCGGCATCGGCGCCGGCGAGCTGAGCGCCGAGCAGGCGGCGCGGCTGGCCGCGATGGCGCCCAATCCTCGTCATTACGAAAGCAGCCCGAACTCGAAAGGGCTGGCGCGCAAGGTGCCGATCATTCTCGCGCGCATGCCCTCCGCGGAGTTGCCGTAGCCGGTATTGTGGAGCAGGATTCGCATTCCGCCGCAGCGGCAGGTTTTCGCGCTCGCAGGAATCATGAGAGCGCGGCGGCAAGCACACCAGGGACCATAAGGAGATGCCGAACGCTCACCGCGCGTTGCCCGTCCTGCTGCGCATCTGCGCCGCCATCGACCAGCTTTTCGTGATCGAGGTGGGGCCCTTCGGCGCGCGTCTGGCGGAGGACGCACGTGCGGCGTGGCTCGCGACCGGCAACAAGACCAAGCCTGCCGACGTCGAGGAATATGTCGCGCTGCTGGCGGCCAGCATCGACGATCGCAAACAGCGCGGCGCGTTCGTCGCCGAGGCGTTGGAGTGCATAAGACTTTAGTGTTCTGATGGAGTGGGCGCGACGCGCATTTGCGATGTCTCGCTTTCAAACACGGTGCATCAGAGAGTGCGCCACAACGCCAGCGCGTCACCGGTGAAAAGGGGAAACTGATGCTGCTCAATCGTTCGATCACCGTGCAGTTCACGATCGTGTTCGTGATTGCGCTGCTGCTGGTCATCGGCTCGTTTTATCTTGTGCTCGACAACGTCTATCGCACCGAGCTCAAGTCGCAGGCGGAGACGGTGGCCGACAATGTCGACGCGTTCGGAAGCTGGGTGTCGCAATACGGCCGGGTGTGGGTGAAGGACGACAACAAGAGTTTTCTCGGCCAGGTGACGCTGGTCAACGCGGCCGACACCGGGGTACCCCCGGATCAGTGGCATTTCTATTCCAAGAATCCGGCCCTGGCTCAGCGCGAGTTTTCCGAGGTCGTCGAGAAGTCGACGTCGCCGGCTAAATTCCGGATGACATCGCACAATTTCATGAATCCGGTCAACAAGCCGGATGCGTTCGAGGCCAAGGCGCTGGACAAGATCCGCTCGGGGCACTTGAGCGAATACTACGAAATGTTGCCGGACAGTTTTCGATACGCTCGCACGCTGTACGAAAAGGCTTCCTGCCTCGCCTGCCACGCGAGCGCGGCGAGCGCCCCGAAGGACGTCACAGAACGATACGGCGTCGAGCACGGCTACGGATTCAAGGAAGGAGAGGTCGCCGGCATCATCAGCGTCAGATTGCCCGTTCGATCGTTCTGGAAGGTCGCTTACAGCGTCGTCGGGCCGATCCAGATCGCGCTCCTGGTGAGCGCGTTCCTGGTCGCGATTCTGTTCATACAGTTCGCGGTCGTCCGCCCGTTGCGCAAGCTGACGCTGGCGGCGGAGAAAATTTCGGTCGGCCAGGCGGCGGATCTCGGCGTGGATCGAATCCATCGCAAGAGCGGCAACGAAGTGCACCAGTTGATCCTCGCGGTGGAACGGCTGCGCGCCAGCCTGATGCTGGCGATCAAGCGCGTCGGCCGGCGGCCGGAACCTCCCGCATGAAGAAGTGTCCCTTCGCACGCGGAATAAATTCAAACGAAGGGTGTTTGCAATGGCGCCAGCAATCCGGCGTTTGAAGGGCCTTCGATCGCGCAATGTCCGATACGCTACCCGATCCCGATCTCATCGCTGCGCTGCCGCGATTGCGGCGCTACGCACGCGTTCTGACGGGCGACGTTAATCGCGCCGATGATCTTGTGCAGGACACACTGACCCGAGCCTGGGCAAAACGACGGCTGTGGCATTCGGGGAGCGATCTGCGCGCGTGGCTGTTCACCATCATGCACAACGTGCACATCAATCAATTTTCGCTGCGCCGGCGCGAATTCTCGGAAGTCTCGCTCGATGCCGACGACGGGCCGATGGTGGCATGGGAGCTCCCGGTTCGGGCGACGCAATCCGACCGGCTGGAGCTGATCGAGCTGTTCGCGCAGATCGGACGCCTGCCCGACGAGCAGCGCGAAGTGCTTCTGCTCGCGGCGGTCGAGGAATTGCGCTACCAGGACATCGCCAAGGTGCTGGGTGTGCCGATCGGCACCGTCATGTCCCGGCTCAACCGCGCGCGGGAGAAACTGCGGCGCATGACCGGCGACGCGCATGCGGCGCCGCTCAAGGTGGTGAAATGAAAGCGGCGCTACCGTTGACCGACGACGATCTCCACGCGTACGCGGACGGCCAGCTGTCACCGCAACGTGCGGCGCAAGTCGGTGACGCGCTCGAGCGCGAGCCAGCGCTTGCGGCGCGCGTGACTGACATCCGGCATCAAAACGCGAAGCTGCGCGACGTGTTCGATTCCTGGCTTGGCGAGGCGCTGCCGCGCGAGCTTGTCGACGCCGCGAAGCCTCCGCGCTCGTGGCGCGATTCCCGAGCACGTCGCGCGTGGCCGATGCTCATCTTCGCCGCGGCGGCGTCGCTGTTCATGGGCATCGGCCTTGCAT
>DASZZK010000399.1:0-8858 GCA_035544975.1 Casimicrobiaceae bacterium
GCCTCGGAGGAAGACGTGGTCCCCGCCGCAGATGCCGCCAAGGGTTACGTCAGCGCCACATTTTCCGCATCTGGCACCAATTTCCCGGTGGTACAGGACATAAAGTCGAAGGTCTACGGCGCCAAGAAGGGCAACCTCGAGGACCCGGCGCGGCTCGGCAACGTCATGTACAACCGTGGTCTCACCTACGGCATGATCGTGGTCGAGGCGATGCGTGTCGCGCAGGCCAACTACGGCAAGGGCAAGGTGATGACGCCACAACAGCTGCGCTGGGGGTTCGAGCATCTGGACCTGACCGAAGGCCGCATCAAGGAACTCGGCGCCGCCGGGCTCTTTCCGGCGATCAAGACGAGCTGTGCCGACCACGAAGGGTCGGGCATGGTGAAATTCCAGCGGTGGGACGGTACCGGCTTCAAGCAGGTCACGCCGTTCATGGCGGGCGATCGCGCCATGGTGCGAAAGATGGTCGAGGAATCCGCCGGCAAGTATGCCGCGGAAAAGAAAATCGCCCTTCGCGACTGCGCGAAGGAGAATTAGTCGGGTCGTGCGGAGGTGCCGCCACGGGCGGTGCATCCGCTCGGCGCATGAAACTTGCCAGTGGGATCGACAGCGTTGCCGCTCCCACTGGCCAATCCTGCCGGCACCGCGAAGGCTGATTGAGGCTGGGCGAGTTTCATTGTTCACATGAGCCACTCGTACGAACGGTTGTTTGCCCGATGACTGCCACCGCATCCGTCGCCGCGCGCGGTCTTTCGGTCAACAATATCGAGGTCATCTACGACCACGTCATTCTTGTCTTGAAGGGAGTGTCGCTGGAAGTTTCGCAAGGCCAGATCGTGGCGTTGCTTGGCGCGAACGGTGCCGGCAAGACCACGACGCTGAAGGCAATCTCGAATCTGCTCTCCGCCGAGCGCGGCGACGTCACCAAAGGGACGATCGAGTTCATGGGGCGTCGCGTCGACAAGCTCACCCCGAACGAGCTGGTGAAGATGGGCGTTTGCCAGGTCATGGAGGGACGCCACTGTTTCGCGCACCTGACCGTCGAGGAGAACCTGCTCACCGGAGCGTTCACCCGCAAGATCTCGCGCGTGGAAACACGCGATGCGCTGGAAAAGGTCTACCGCTATTTTCCCCGGCTCAAGCGACGGCGCACGAGCCTTGCTGGTTATGCCTCCGGCGGCGAGCAGCAGATGACCGCGGTGGGACGAGCGCTGATGGCGCAACCGTCGATGATTCTGCTCGACGAGCCTTCGATGGGACTCGCGCCGCAAATCGTCGAGGAAATCTTCGAGATCGTCCGCGACCTCAACAAGAACGAGCGCGTGAGCTTCCTGCTTGCGGAGCAGAACACCAACGTCGCGCTTCGCTTCGCCGACTACGGTTACATACTCGAGAACGGACGTGTAGTGATGGATGGCGCAGCGGACGAGCTAGCGCGAAACGAGGACGTGAAGGAATTCTATCTCGGCCTGTCGAGCGCGGGACGCAAGAGCTTTCGCGACGTGAAGCACTATCGCCGCCGCAAGCGCTGGCTCGCTTGAGCGGCACCGGCGGACGAGCCGCGGAAGCCGGAGCAGCATTCAACGGCCATGCCCTTCACCCAGGATTGGTTCTCGCAGCACATTCCGATCTGGACTCGCCTGCTGCAAGAATTCAAGGGCAAAGCCGGCCTTCGCGTGCTGGAAATCGGCACTTTCGAGGGCAGATCGACATGCTGGCTGCTCGAAAACATCGTCACCGGCGAGGGCGCGCATATCGACTGCATCGACACCTTCGAAGGCGCCGAGGATATGGTCGCGCTCAAGCTCGACATGAGCAATATGCGCGACGTATTCGAATCCAACATCGCGCCCTGGCGCGACCGGGTGTCGGTCTATGCAGGCGAGAGCGCCAGCGTGCTTCGCGGACTTTCAGGCCCGTTCGACCTGGTGTACGTCGACGGGTCGCACCGGGCTGCCGACGTGCTCGCCGATGCGGTGCTGAGCTGGCCGCTGCTCAAGGATGGCGGCATCATGCTTTTCGACGATTATCTGTGGCAGCAGGATCCGCGGCCCGAGCATTGCCCGCGGCTTGGCATCGACAGCTTTCTTCGCTGTCAACTGGGTTGGTTCGATGTCCTGCTTGCGCAATACCAGGTCGCGGTTCGCAAGCGCGCCGAATATGTGCGGCCCGAACAAAGCAGCGTGGACGCAGACAAGAAGCAGGCCGGATCGACTCGCGACGCCAAGATCGTCTATGCCGGCCCGAAGTTCACGTTTCGTCGTTAGTGCAGAGAAACTGACCTGATCATGGCCGATTATTTCGACACGCTCGAGACGCGCGACCCCGAGTTGCGCGAACGCGCGCAGCTCGCGGCGCTGCCGGCGCAGATCGCTCACGCCAAAGCGCACGCACCGGCGTACGCACGACTACTGGCCGACGTCGAGCCGAGAGAGGTGACATCGCGTGGAGCGCTGTCGCGGCTGCCGGTGGTACGAAAGTCAGATCTGCACGAGTTGCAGAAATCCAATCGCCCGTTCGGCGGCTTCGCCACGGTCGGCTGGGGCGCCGCCACGCTGGTTTTCGCTTCGCCCGGTCCGATCTACGAGCCCGAGGGCCGCGACGCCGACTATTGGCGCCTCGCGCGGGCGCTGCATGCGGCGGGTTTTCGGGCCGGTGACCTGGTGCACAACTGCTTTTCGTATCACTTCACGCCGGGCGGCGCGATGGTGGAAAACGGCGCTCGCGCGCTTGGCTGCACCGTCTTTCGCGGCGGCACCGGCCAGACCGAGCAGCAGATCGAGGCGATGACCGACCTCCGGCCCGACGGCTATGTCGGAACGCCGTCGTTCCTGAAAATCATTCTGGAGAAGGCCGACGAGCGTCAGCTCGCCATGCCGAGCCTCAAGAAAGCATTGCTCTCCGGCGAAGCGGTTGCTGCGTCGTTCCGCGATGCGCTCGGCACGAGAGGCATTCGCGCCTACCAGGTCTACGCCACCGCCGACGTCGGTTCGATCGCGTACGAATCCGAGGCTCGCGCAGGTCTCATCGTCGACGAAGGCGTGCTGGTCGAGATCGTGCGGGCGGGGACCGGCGATCCCGTCGCTGCCGGAGAGGTCGGCGAAGTTGTGGTCACGCTGCTCTCCAACCGGGAATACCCGCTGATTCGCTTCGGCACCGGCGATCTCTCGGCAATAGTGCCCTCGTCGTTGTCGACTGCATCACCGTGCGGCCGCACCAACATGCGCATCAAGGGCTGGATGGGCCGCGCCGATCAGACGACCAAGGTCAAGGGCATGTTCGTGCATCCGTCGCAGATTGCCGCCATCGTCGCGCGCCATCCCGAGATTGCGAAAGCTCGGCTCGTGGTCGACAACCCGCAGGGCACCGATACGATGACGTTGCACGTCGAGATCCAGGCTGGCGATTCGTCCACTCGGGAGGCAATCGTGGCCAGCATCCGCGAAGTCACCAAGCTTCGCGGCGAAGTGACGATCGGCGCGCCGGGCGAGCTCGCCAACGACGGCAAGGTGATCGACGACGTTCGGCGCTACGATTGACCGCCGCCTAGCCGGCGTGGGAGTGATTTTATCAACGGCCGCACGGCGCGCCGTGCTACGATCGCCGCGAGCACTACTATCATGGCCACAACCGCTTCAGCCACCAGCTCGCCGACGCCGCTCGCCGAGGAGACGCTGCGCGCGATCACCTCCACCGGGGTGGTCCGCAATTTCCCCAAGAACACGATACTGATCAACGAGGGCGATACCGCCGATTCGCTTTTCATCGTGCTGAGCGGGCGGGTAAAGGTCTTCGCCAGCAACGAAGCCGGCCGGGAAATCGTGCTCAGCTTCTTCGGTCCGGGCGAATACGTCGGCGAAATGTCGCTCGATGGCAGTCCGCGATCGGCCTCGGTGATGACCATGGAGCCGACCTCGTGCGCCATCGTCACTCGGGCCAACTTCCGCCAGTTCGTGCTCGCGCACCCCGAATTCGCGCTGCATCTGGTCGAAAAGCTGATCCAGCGTATACGCATCACCACCGAAACCGTGAAGAGCCTTGCGCTATCCGACGTCTACAGCAGGCTGGTCCGGCTGATCATGGCGCTGGCCGTGGAGCGCGAGGGGATGCTGGTCGTTCCGGAGAAGCTGACGCAGCAGGACATCGCCGAGCGCGTCGGCGCCTCGCGCGACATGATCAGCCGCTTGTTCAAGGACCTCGTCTCGGGCGGCTATCTCAGCATCAAGGATCGAACGATTACGGTCCTCAAGAAGCCGCCGTCGGGGTGGTAGGGCGGTAGGGCGCGCGTCCAGCGGGGCTACGTGCCGCGCGGCGGTCCAGCGCCATGAATTTTCTGCAATATCCTGCCGGAATCCTCCGCCGCGCCACGCTAGGCGTGGCGCTACAGTGGGCGCATCGGACGGCAGATCATCGCCGCCGGTAGCGCGCGGCCTCTTGGGGTGGGTCCGCTGCGAAATCCACGAAGCGCGAGGAGATTGCAATGACCAATTCAAGACGATCTTATTCCAGCAGGAGACGTTTGCTCGCGACGGTCAAGGTCGCGGCCTTGCTTGCCGCACTCGGGTTTATCACCGTGATGCTCGAGCAGCCGGGACTCATCGCGTCGCCCAGCAATCCGAGCACGTCGCTCGAACATCGCACGAAAGCGACCAATTCGGGTGACGCGCGGCTGGTCAGTTCCAAGGCGTCGCCCGGACAAAGCATGTATTCCACTGACTCCGCCGATGCGCCGCTGAATTCGAAGGCCGAGCCAGCCGCGTCGGGAGAGTCGCCGCTGCCGGCGCCTTCATCGGAAAACGCAGCGGTGTATTTCCCGGGTCGGTTCGCGCCGCCCGGTGGCGAAATCGAATCGCTACCTCCGACGTTCTGATTGTTGGTCTCACGGTGCGGGAATGCGGCGGTCGTCCGCCGCGTTCCTAAACGCGGACTCCCGGGGAACGGGTGTTTGCGTGGGTCGGCGGCAAATCCGGATCGCGCGGCGGAGCGCTTGGCGCGCAACCGGATTTATCCGAGCGCAGCCGACTGTCGTGGCGCGGCGTTACTTATGGCTTTGCGCAATCGCAGATGTCGTTGCCCTTGTCGAAGATGATCCGCCATTGACCGGGCGCTTCGCGACGCCAGATCGACGTGAAGGTAGCAAACAGCTTGCCCTGGGAATCGCGCACCGGGCCGGTGCTCAGAGCAAGCTCGCCTGATTCGAGCACCTGAACCTGCTCGGGCTGCCACGAGAACGGCGCCTCGGGCTTTTCGAAATAACGCTGCCACGCGTCGGCAACCCGTTGTTTGCCGCGAAGCGGCGTCGGTCCGGAAAAGAAAATGGTGTCGTCGGCTAAAAACGACTTGAACGCGAGGTGATCTCGGTCGGCCATGGTTTTGGCAAACGCGCGTTCGGTGTCGGCGACTTCGCGCTCCGCGCGGGAAGGGTCGCGCGGCGCCGGTGCCGCGCAAGCGGTCATCAAGGCGGCGGCGCAAATCAGCAACGCCGGAATCGGTCCCGGCCGCAATGGCTTCAGCGCCAGTACCGCATTATCACCACCGCGCGTGGGTCGTCGCGCCATCGTCGATCCTTGCGGCGCGCTCAGCCGGTCAGATGCCGCCCATGCAGACGTACTTCACTTCGACATATTCTTCGATGCCGTACTTCGATCCTTCGCGCCCCATTCCCGATTGCTTGACGCCGCCGAAGGGTGCCACCTCGGTGGTGATGAGCCCGGTGTTCACTCCGACCATGCCGTATTCGAGCGCCTCGGCAACACGCCAGATGCGGCCGATGTCGCGCGAGTAGAAGTACGACGCGAGGCCGAATTCGGTACGATTCGCGAGCTCGATCACTTCGTCGTCGGTCTTGAACCGAAACAGCGGCGCGACCGGGCCGAACGTCTCCTCGCTGAAGATTTTCATGTCGGCGGTCACGCCGGTGAGCACGGTCGGCTCGTAGAACGTGCCGCCCAGCGGGTGACGCTTTCCGCCGACAACCACCTTGGCGCCGTGCGCCGTGGCATCGGCGACGTGCTCCTCGACCTTTTCCAGCGCATCGCGATTGATAAGAGGCCCCTGCGTAACGCCGGGCTCGATGCCCGAACCGACCTTGAGCGCGCGCACTCGCTCGGAGAGCTTCGCCGTAAATGCGTCGTAGACCTTGTCGTGTACGAACAGGCGGTTGGCGCAGACGCAGGTCTGCCCCGTGTTGCGGTACTTGGAGACGATCGCGCCTTCGGCCGCGGCGTCGAGATCGGCGTCGTCGAAAACGATGAAGGGCGCGTTGCCGCCGAGCTCCAGCGAAATCTTCTTGACCGTCGGCGCAACCTGCTTCATCAGCTCCCGGCCGATCTCGGTCGAGCCGGTGAAGGAAACCTTGCGCACGGTGGGATTCGATGTCATCTCGCCACCGATCGCCGACGCCTTGCCGGTGATCACGTTGAGGACGCCGGGTGGAAAGCCCGCGCGTGACGCAAGCTCGGCCAGCGCCAGCGCGGAAAGCGGCGTCGCCAGCGCCGGTTTGATCACCACCGTGCAGCCGGCAGCAAGCGCCGGCGCGACCTTGCGGGTGATCATCGAAGACGGAAAGTTCCACGGCGTGATCGCCGCACAGACGCCGATCGCTTGCTTGATCACCACCAGCCGGCGGTCGTTGCCGATGGTCGGGATGACGTCACCGTAGACCCGCTTGGCTTCCTCCGCGAACCATTCGCAATAACCGGCGCCGATAGTGACTTCGCCCTTGGACTCAGCCAGCGGCTTGCCCTGTTCGCTGGTCAGGATGAGCGCGAGATCGTCAGCATGCGCAAGTTGGAGCTCGGACCATTTGCGCATGATCGCCGAGCGCTCCTTGGCCGTCTTGTCGCGCCACGCCGGCCATGCCCGGTCCGCCGCCTCGATGGCGCGCGCCGTCTCTCCTGCGCCCATCATCGGGGCGGTGCCGATCCTGACCGCCGTTGCCGGGTTGACGATATCGAATGTTGCGCCCGAGTCGGCGTCGCTCCAGCGGCCGTCGATGTAGCATTGGTTCTTAAGCAGGGCCGCGTCCTTGAGGGGAAGCGGGGGACGACGTTCGGAAGTATCGGGGGCCATGGAATCCTCCTGCGACGTTTGACGCGGGTGAATGCGTATTCTAAGCGCTATCCATGCTCGGCGCGCTTCACGGTCACCAGCGTGACCCCGCCTAAGACCAGTGCGGCGCCGAGAAGCTGGGTCCAGTGCACCGCCTCGCCGAGCATCCACCAGCCAAGCCAGATCGTAAACACCGGTCCCAGCGAACCGATGATCGAGGTGCGGTTGGCGCCGATGCGCTTGATCGCCTCCGCGACCAGGAACGTCGGCAATACCGTCGAGAACACCGCCATCACCAGCGACAGGAACTGGATCAATGCCGGCGCGCCCAGCGCGGCGAGGGGCCGGGTCAGCAGGAACTGAACGATGACGAACACCGCCGATGTCAGCATGGCCCAGGAGATGAAACGCAAGCTGCCGAGGCGCGCGATGACCGGTCCCGCGCCGACCAGGTAAAGCGCGTAACAGAACGCCGCCGCGAACACCAGCGCGGCGCCGAGCCAGAAACCCTGGGTGTCGCCGGTGAAGCGAAGATCGTGCTCGAAGACGAGCAGAATGCCGGCGTAGGAAAGAACAAGCGCCACCACGTTCGTCCGCCGACGCGCTGCCTGAACAGCACCATCGAAAGCAGCACGACCATGGTCGGATTGAGGAACAGCACCAGCCGCTCGAGCGATGCGGTGATGTATTGCAAGCCGATGAAGTCGAGCAGGCTCGCGAGGTAGTAGCCGATGAACCCCAGCCAAAGAATGGCCAGCCAGTCGGGACGCTTCATCGGCTTGGCGTCCGGCGACCTGGTGGCCCACCATGCCATCAGCGCGAAGAACGGCACCGAGTAAATCATGCGCAGCGTGAGCAGCGTGATGGGATCGATCGGCCCCCACGAGTAGGCCAGTTTGATCAGGATCGCCTTGAACGAGAACCCGAGGATGCCGATCACTGCACATACCGGGCCGATCAGGCTCACGCGTGACACTTCCGTTCGAGCGACGCCTCTCGTCACGACCTCACGCCGTCATTCCCAGCGCACCAGGCCCGCGTAGGCTGTGCCCAGAATCACCAGGCCGAACGCGATCCGATACCAGGCGAATGGAACGAAATCGTGATGCGCCACGTAGCGCAACAGCCAGCGCACCACGAGCATGGCGCTGACGAAGGCAACGACGAACCCGACGGCGATCATTGTCAGGTCGCCCGCGACCAGAAGATCGCGATTCCTCACCAGCTCATAGCCGGTCGCGGCCAGCAGCGTCGGAATCGCCAGAAAAAACGAGAACTCGGTCGCCACCGGCCGCGAAAGACCGAATAGCATCCCGCCGATGATGGTCGCGCCCGAGCGCGACGTGCCGGGAATGAGCGCGAACGCCTGCGCGATGCCGATCTTGAGAGCATCGCTCCAGCGCATCTGGTCGACGCTTTCGATCTTCACCGTCGCCGGATTGCGGCGATGTCGCCTTTCGGCCCAAAGAATCACGAAGGCGCCGACGATGAATGCCGATGCGACGGGAACCGGCGCGAAGAGGTGGGCCTTGATCACGCGGCCAAACGCGAGCCCGAGAATCGCCGCGGGCAGAAAGGCGATGGCGACATTGATCGCGAACCGTTGCGCGGAGCGATCGGAGAAAAGGCCGGCCGCGACGTCGATGAGCTTGCGCCGAAATTCCCAGCAGACGGCGAGGATGGCGCCTGCCTGGATCACGATCTCGAACAGCTTCGCCTTGTCGCCGGTGTAGTCGAGGAGCGATGCGGCGACGATCAGATGTCCGGTCGACGACACCGGCAGGAACTCGGTCAGCCCCTCGACCAGG
>DASZZK010000400.1:0-8536 GCA_035544975.1 Casimicrobiaceae bacterium
CGGCCCATCCAGTCGGCGCTGGCTAGGTAGACGTCTTCCCTGCCGTCGTTCTCGAAATACCAAATGCGATGGTGCTCGAGAAATCTGCCGACGATCGAGCGCACACGGATGCGATCCGAAACCCCTTTGACCCCCGGGCGCAAGGCGCAAGCGCCGCGGACGATCAGGTCGATCTCGACACCTGCTTGTGACGCCGCATAAAGCGCCTTGATCACCGCTTCTTCGACCAGCGCATTCATCTTGGCGATGATATGCGCCGGCTTGCCCTCTTTCGCGTGCCGCAGCTCGCGACGTATCGACTCCAGAACGTGGCGATGCATGGTGAACGGCGCCAGCCACAGCCGTTTCAACTTGTTGGCTTTGGCGAGGCTCGTGATATGCAGGAATACCTCGTTGACGTCGGCGCAGATCTCGGCGTTGGTCGTAAGCAGTCCGAAATCGGTGTACTGCCGCGTGGTGCGCGGATGGTAGTTGCCGGTCCCCAAGTGTGCATAGGGCTGCAGCTTCGTTTTCCCCGAGACGTCATTTTCCCGGCGCAGCAGCAGCGCCATCTTGGCGTGCGTCTTCAAACCGAAGACACCGTAGACCACTTGCGCGCCCGCCTGCTCGAGCCGCTCCGCCCAGTTGATGTTCGCTTCCTCATCGAAGCGCGCAAGCAGCTCGACCACGACGGTGACTTCCTTGCCCCGTCGCGCCGCCTCGATCAGCGATTCCATCAGGACGGAGTTGACGCCGGTGCGGTAGACCGTCTGCTTGATGGCCAGAACGTCGGGGTCTTCGACCGCTTTGCGAATGAAATCGACCACCGGATCGAAGGCCTGGAACGGATGATGCAAGAGGACGTCGCGCTGACGTATCACGGCGAGGATGTCCGGCTGCTCGGTAAGGCGATCGGGCACCCCCTGCAGGAACGCCGGATATTTGTACTCGTCGAGATCGGTCTCGTCGACGAGCGCGGCCATCCGCGCCAGATTGACCGGACCGTCGCACCGGTACAGATCGAATTCCTGCAACTCGAATTGATGCAGCAACAGCTGCGCCAGATGCTGCGGACAGCCCGCGGCAACTTCCAGTCGTACCGCGAGGCCGAACTGACGCTGCGGCAGCTCGCCCTCCAGCGCCTGGCGCAGATTCTTGACTTCTTCCTCGTCGAACCACAGGTCCGCGTCGCGCGTGACGCGAAATTGCGAATAATTGATGACTTCGCGCTCCGCGAATAACTCGTTCAAATGAGCGTGAATGATCGACGACAGCAGAACGAAGGTATTGGCCGGCGCCACATCCGGCGACAGCTCGATCACCCGCGGCAGCACCCGCGGCGCCTTGACGATGGCGATCGAGGTCTCGCGACCGAACGCGTCGCGGCCCGACAGCTCGACGATGAAGTTAAGGCTCTTGTTGACGACTTGCGGAAACGGATGCGCGGGATCCAGTCCAATCGGCGTCAACAGCGGCTTGACCTCGCGCCGGAAATAGTCGGTCACCCACTGGCGCTGCGCCTCATCGCGGTCCGCGTTGCGCAACAGCCGGATTCCGGCAGCATTCATCGCCGGGAGGATCTGCTCGTTGAGCGTGCGGTATTTTTCGGCGACCAGCGTTTGCGCCTCTTCGCTGATGCGGCTGAAAATCGCGCGCATGTCGTGCAGCGTCATTCCGGGCGCCGGCGCCTTGGCGCGAAGCTGCTCGCGCAGGCCCGCGACGCGTATTTCGAAGAACTCGTCGAGATTGCTGCTGACGATGCAAAGGAAACGCAGACGCTCGAGCAGAGGAACGCCTGGATCCTGCGCAAGCGCCAGCACCCGCCGGTTGAAAGCCAGTTGCGAGAGCTCGCGGTTGATCAGCGGAGGGTCGCGTCCCTGCATGGGATCCTCGGGTGCGGTCACCCGTGGCAGGCTTACGACCAAAGGGACGGCAGGCTGCCCATTGTGTCCGACGCTTGTGACAGCAATGTTACGAAGGCCGCTGGTCATGGCGTCAGCGCTACCCACAGACATGCGCCGCGGCATTCGCGCTGCAGCTCGGCGAGATAGGCCCGATGCAGGTCCAGCTCGTCGGCCGACGGCATCAGCACGCGCACCTCGGCAAGCGTTTCCGCGGTCAGGGTCCCGTCCACGATCGCCATCGGAACGATGATATCGATGGTCAGCGTTTCCTGTCCCCGAGTCATCGCGAGATAGACTTCGGCCAGCAGCTGGGCGTCGAGCATGGCGCCGTGCAGCGTTCGGTGAGCATTGGCGACGCCGAAGCGTTCGCATAGCGCGTCGAGACTGTTCTTCTTGCCGGGAAAGTGCTCGCGCGCCAGCGCCAGCGTATCGATGACATCGGCGGCAACGGCGGCGACGGACGGCAAATTGACTCGCTTCAGCTCCTCGTCGAGGAAAGCGATATCGAACGGCGCGTTATGAATAATCCACTGGGCGCCTCGCGCAAACTCGAGAAATTCGTTCACGACATCGGCGAACCTCGCTTTGTCGCGCAGCATGTCCCAGGTGAGACCGTGGACATCGGTTGCGCCGGAGTCGATCTCCCGCTCTGGATTGAGGTAAAAGTGGATATGGCGACCGGTCGGCCGGCGGTTGACGAATTCGACGCCGGCGACCTCGATGATCCGATGCCCCTGTTTGGGGTCCAGCCCGGTGGTTTCGGTGTCTAGAATGATCTGGCGCATCTAGGGCCTTAAGTCTTGTAACGCTTGATCGTTGCCTGGATTTCCGCGATTGCGCGCTCGATTTCGTCGTCGGTGAGATCCCGCTGCGCCCCTTTGCGGTCGGTCAGGGTCAAGGTGCGGTCGATCTCGGTCTGGAACTCGCCCAAGCCGAGCGTCTCGGTGATCGTCGTCGTCGGCTCGTCGGTCAGCGTCTCCGGGCCCCAGCGCACGACAATCAGCGACAGGTTGTCGCCTTCGGAACCTCCGCGCGCCTCGGCCTCGCGCATCAGCGCGGGCGAGGACTTGAGGATCGGGGTCCCGGTCAGCGCACGCCCCATCTCTTCCTGCGGATAGACGCCCCATAGCCCGTCGGTGCACATCACGATCAGGTCGCCGTTGCGCAACGGTGTGCGCCGCGAGAGATCGATCACCGGATCGACCAGGCCGCCCAAGCAGCTGAAGATCTTGTTGCGATCGGGATGATCGGCGACCTCGTGTGCGCCGATGATGCCCTGATCGAGCAGATACTGGACCTTGGAGTGGTCCTTGGTGGAGCCGATCAGCCCTCCCTGCCGGAAAAGATACAGGCGCGAATCGCCGACGTGCGCCCAATACGCATAGTTGGACTGAACGATGCACGCTACACAAGTCGTTCGCGGCGTCTCGAGCATCGAAAACTGGCTGGCATACGATCCGAGTGCCTGATGCGCGCGGACCATCGAATCCTGGAGAAACTTCAGCGGATTTTTGAGCGTCGGCTTCGATTCCTGCTGGAAGCGCTCGATGAACAGCCGGACCGCGATCTGCGCGGCAATTTCGCCGCCCGCATGGCCGCCCATGCCGTCGGCGACCACCAGCAGCAGCGTGTCGCGACTGTAGGTATACGCGAGACGGTCCTGGTTGACCTTGCGCTGACCCTTTCGACTCTCCTGAAAGATCGTGAAGCGCACGCGCCACCTAGGTCGTTTCGCTGAACAGCCGCTTCTTGATCGTGTCCAGGAATGTGAGCTTGCGCTTCCGCGGCGCGATGTCGCGGATAGCCTTTTGCAGCGCGAACACGCTTTGCGGGCGCTCGAGCGGGTCGAGACGAAGGCACCAATCGATCACCTCCAGGACGTTGTCGGAGTACGCGCCGGCCCAGATTTTCTTGGCCGAAACGAGGTGATCTTCCGCCAGCCGCGCGTCGGCGGCTTGCGGAGCAAATGCGGCGAGGCAGGCGAACATGCTGGCACCTATGCCGTAGACGTCGGTCCAGGGACCGAGCCTGTCCGGGTCGCGATATTGCTCCGGCGCCGCGAATCCCGGCGTATACATCGGCGCGAGCTTGGGGCGCGCCGATGTCAAAGTCTGCCGCGCGGCGCCGAAATCGAGCAGCACCGGCGTGCCGTCGGTGCGCAGATACACGTTTGCGGGTTTGATGTCGAGGTGCAACAGCTTGTGGGTGTGCACTTCGCGCAAGCCGTTCAACAGGTGCATGAACACGTGGCGCACAAGCCGTTCCGACATCTGATCCTGACGCAGTTGAATCTGCTGCTGCAGCGTACGGCCGCGCTCGTAGCGCATCACCATGTAGACGGTTTCGTTGGCGCGAAAGAAGTTGAGCACTCGCACCACGTTCGGATGATTGATCTTGGCCAGCGCGCGGCCTTCCTCGAAAAAGCACTTCATTCCGTAGCGGAACGAGGTGAGGTTCTCCGCCGAGCTTGCACGCACGATATCGCCCTCGGTGCGCAATACCAGCGACGAAGGCAGATATTCCTTGATCGCCACCGGGGCGCCGACGTCGTCGAATGCGCGATACACGATCGAGAATCCGCCACGGCTGATCTGGCGATCGACGCGGTAGTTGAGCAACTGGTAACCGGTGGGAAGTGCCTGATTGGTGACGCCCATGGGCAGGCGGCGAGGGCCGCTTTAGACTTGCGTGTGAAATGGATAAGCTCTACATTCTCGGCAACCCCGGCGATAAAGTAAAGATTTCATTGGGTATTCGCGTAAAACGCGTGCTCAACACGTGCTCCGGGTGAGACGATTTCAACGCCGGAAACGACCACCCCATGATATTGAGCATGACCGGCTTCGCGGCGGTCGCCGCCGAGCTGCCCGGCTGTTCGTTGACCGTCGAATTGCGCTCGGTCAACCATCGCTATCTCGATCTCCAGGTCCGATTGCCCGATGAGCTGCGCTCGATCGAATCGGCGGTTCGAGATGTCCTCGCCGCGCAATTGAAGCGCGGCAAGGTCGACTGCAGGATCGCGCTGAATCGCTCGGCGCCTGGCACGACCGAGCTTGCCGTCAACGTCGAACGAGTGATCCAACTCCGCGACGCTGCGGACGAAGTGCTGCGTCACGCGCCGGCAAGCACTCCGCTGTCTATCGTCGAAATCTTGCGTTGGCCTGGCGTGCTCACTGAGCCATCTCTGGGCGCCGAAGCGCTGGCCGGCAAGGCTCTTGGCCTGGTCAGGCAGGCGCTCGGCGAGCTCGCGGAGTCGCGAGCTCGCGAGGGTGTACAGCTGAAGCTCGTGCTCGAAGAGCGCTGTCGCGGCATCGACTTGCAGATCAACCGGGTGACGCCGCGGGTACCGATCATTCACGAAGCTTATGTCGAGAAGCTTGGAGCGCGGCTCAAGGAAGCCGGGCTCGACCCGGACAACGACCGCCTGAAGCAGGAGCTTGCGCTGTACGCGACCAAGATCGACATCGCCGAGGAAGTCTCGCGGCTGGCTACCCACGTCGGCGAAGTGAGGCGCGTACTGGCCCACGGTGGCAGCAGCGGCAAACGACTCGACTTTCTGATGCAGGAGCTCAACCGCGAAGCCAATACGCTTGGCTCCAAGTCCGTCGACGCCGAACTGTCTCAGGCGGCGCTCGAGATCAAGGTGCTGATCGAACAAATGCGCGAGCAGGTACAGAACATAGAATGAGGCTCAAGGGAGCTTGTCGCGCATGAGCGTTCCGGTAGGCAATCTATTTGTGATCGCCGCGCCATCGGGCGGCGGCAAGACCAGCCTGACGCGCGCGTTGCTCGAGCGCGAACCCGGTATTCGCCTTTCGGTATCCTATACGACGCGACCACCGCGGCCCGGCGAGCAGGACGGCGTCGATTACCACTTCGTCTCCGCGGATCGCTTTGCCGCGCTCAAGGACGGAAACGAATTCCTGGAGCATGCGCTCGTGCACGGCAATTGGTACGCAACCTCGGCGACGTGGCTCAAGTCACAGGTACGCGCCGGTCAGGACGTGCTGCTGGAGATTGACTGGCAGGGCGCCGCGCAAGTGCGCGCGCTGATCCCCGAATCGGTGCACATCTTCATTCTTCCGCCCTCCCTCGAATCGCTGGAAGAAAGGCTGGTACGCCGGGGGCAGGACGATAGAGCGACCATCGCTCGCCGCCTGATTGCGGCGCGGGAGGAAATTCGTCACTGCGTCGATTTCAACTATGTTATTATTAATCAGGAGTTTGCCACGGCTGTCGACGATTTGACTGCGGTTGTGCGAGCGACCCGCCTGCGCACTGCACAACAACTTGTCCGGCACCAGCCGCTGATTGCTCAGCTCAGTGTTCAACCAAAGTAGGAAAAGCCATGGCCCGCATTACGATCGAAGATTGTCTGATCAAGATACCCAATCGTTTTGAGCTCACGCTCGCCGCGACCAATCGTGCGCGTCAGATCAGCGCCGGGTCGCAACCGCTCGTCGATGGCGACCGCGACAAGCCGACGGTGATTGCGCTGCGCGAAGTCGCCGCCGGAAAGGTTGGCATCGAGATGTTGCTCAAGCCGCAGAGCACCGTCTGACGGTCATCCGCAGTTAGACCCTTGCGTGGGGATCGCCAACATGTCGGAAATCGCCGAATTCACCCGACATCTTGGCCACTACCTGCCGCCCCCTGACGTCGCGCTGGTCGAGCGCGCGTTCGCCTTTTCCGAACACGCGCATCAGGGTCAGTTTCGAAAATCCGGCGAACCTTATATTACGCATCCGCTGGCGGTAGCCAGCATCCTGTCGCAGTGGCGGCTTGATGCGCAAGGGCTCGCCGCAGCGCTCCTCCATGACGTCATGGAGGACACCAATGTCACCAAGACCGAGATCGAGTCGTCGTTCGGCAAGCCCGTCGCCGATATGGTGGACGGCGTCTCCAAGCTCGATCAGATCGAGTTCCAATCCCGCGAAGACGCGCAAGCGGAGAATTTTCGCAAGATGCTGCTGGCGATGGCGCAGGACGTGCGCGTCATCCTCATCAAGCTCGCCGACCGCCTGCACAACATGCGCACCCTCGATGCGATGGCGCCAACCCATCGCGAGCGGATCGCCCGCGAAACCCTGGACATCTACGCGCCGATCGCCAATCGCCTTGGGCTGAACGCGCTTTATCTCGAATTGCAGGAGCTTTCGTTCAAGCACCTGTACCGGATGCGTTACCGCGTCCTGGCGAGAGCCATCAAATCCGCGCGCGGCAACCGGCGCGAGGTGATGAACCGCATTCTGCAATCGATGCGCGAAGGATTGAAGCTGGCAGCGATCCCCGCTACCGCTACTGGCCGGGAAAAAACCGCGTACAGCGTGTACAAGAAAATGCGCGAGAAGCACTACTCGTTCTCGCAGGTATTCGACATCTACGGCGTGCGGGTCCTGGTCAAGGACGTCACCGCGTGTTACGCGGCGCTGGGTGTGCTGCACAGCCTGTACAAGCCGATCCCGGGCAAGTTCAAGGATTACATCGCGATCCCGAAGGCCAACGGCTACCAATCGCTGCACACGACGCTTTTCGGACCGTTCGGCACGCCGCTGGAGGCGCAGATCCGCACCCAGGACATGCACCGCATCGCCGAGGCCGGCGTTGCCGCGCATTGGCTTTACAAGGCCGGGGGCGAGCTCGACATTGCCGAGGCGCAGCAACAGACGCATCGCTGGCTGCAAAGCCTGCTCGAGATTCAATCCGAGTCGCGCGATTCCAAGGAGTTTCTGGAGCACATCAAGGGTGACCTTTTCCCGGAAGAAATCTACGTCTTCACGCCCAAGGGCAAGATCATGGCGCTCCCGCGGGGCGCCACCGCGGTCGATTTCGCGTACGCGGTACACACCGACATCGGCCACCATTGCACTTCGGCGAGGATCAACTACGAGCTGATGCCGCTGCGAACGGAGCTCAAGAATGGAGATCAGGTCGAGATCATGACGTCGCCGACGGCGCGACCGAACCCGTCGTGGCTCAACTTCGTCGGCACCGGCAAGGCGCGCTCCCGCATCCGGCACTTCCTTAAATCGCTGCAACAGCGCGAGTCGGCGGCGCTCGGCGAGCGCATGCTCGAGCAGGCCCTCGCGTCGCTCAAGGTGCCGTCGGAATCGATCACCTGGGAGCGCTGGGACGCGCTTGGGCGGGAGTACGGTGCCAAGGGCCGGATCGACATCCTGGCCGATATCGGTTTGGGCAAGCGACTTTCATTTGTCGTCGCGCAGGCGCTGACTCGCGCGTCCAATCGCAGCGGGGAGGACCCGATGCCGACTTCGGCGAGGCCGGGCGCGTTGCAGCTGCGCGGTGTCGAAGGCGTTGCCATACAGTATGGAAAGTGTTGCCGCCCTATTCCGGGCGACACCATATTCGGGCAGTTCCGGCGCGGCCAAGGGCTTTTAGTGCATACCCACGAATGCCAGACGCTGAAAAAAAGCCGGATCGACAGCGATCAGATTGTCGACGTCGAATGGGCGCCCGACGTTCAGGGTGTGTTCGAGGCCGGGATACGGCTGCTGGTCGCCGATGAGCGGGGCCTGTTGGCGAGACTCGCGACCGAGATTTCCGACGCCGGCGCCAACATCGCGTACGTATCCATGGAGCGCCCGGACGGCGACGACGTGGTCAACATGTTCTTCAGCCTCCAGGTGCGGGAT
>DASZZK010000401.1:0-4297 GCA_035544975.1 Casimicrobiaceae bacterium
AAGTCGCGGTCATCGAGTTCGGCGCGCGCCATCCCGGTGAGATCGCGGATCTGGTCGGCCTGGCTGCTCCGGACATCGGTATCCTCACCAACATTGGCGAAGCTCATCTTGAGTTTTTCAGCGATCAGGCAGAGCTTGCGCGCACGAAGTTCGCATTGTTCTCCAAGGGCGCGCGCCCGGTGTGCAATGCAGCCGATGCCTGGTCGCGCATGCTGGCGGCGCAGTCGCAGTCCGAGTCAGCCGCCTTGTGGGTGCGCTTGGTGGGGGATCCGGTCATGGCGGGCATCATGCTCGAGGCCGGCACGCCGCGCGAAGCGCGGGTAGCGGTAACCTTCGGCGCCTCGCACGCGTTTGCGCCTTGGACCCTGCCGGGCGAGCACAACTTACGCGACGCGCTGCTCGCCGCCGGAGCGGCAATCCTTGCCGGCCTGAGCTTGGAAGAGTCGCTCGAACGATTTGGCGACCTGCAGCTTCCGCCCGGCCGCTTCGAATCGCACGCCACGCCCGGTGGGGCGACGATCGTCTACGACGCCTACAATGCGAGTCCGACCTCCATGCTGTACGCGCTGCGCACGTTCTCAGAGCTTCAAGGCACTCGGCATATTGCCGTCCTCGGCAGCATGGCCGAACTTGGCTCGGATGCAGCGCAGCTCCATACATCCGTCGGCAAAGCGGCCGCGCGCTGTGGTTTGGATGAGCTGCACTGTGGTGGCGTCTTTGGCGCCGATCTTGCCGCCGGTGCGCAGAGCGCTGGTATGCCCGCGCACGCGGTGTCGGTGTTCGCGAGCAATGACGAGATCACGGCTCGCCTGCGTCACAGCCTTCGCAGCGGCGACTGCGTCTTGCTCAAGGGGTCCCGCGTTCAGAAGATGGAGGAAATCCTGCGCGGGCTGCTCGCTCCGGGGATTTTGGCGTCGTGAGTCTGACCTCGTTTACGCTTGACACCCCCATGCTGCCGCGGCGCATCGTCGCGATTCCGGTGCGCACGCCGCTTGTCAAAGCAGGAGACGATCTGCCGCAGCTGGTGCGGCGCTGCCTGGCAGGCATGCTCTCCGTTGATGACGTCATTTGCGTTTCGGAGACCGCCGTGGCGATCGCGCAGGGACGATCGGTCCCTGCCGAAACGATCCGTCCTTCAAAGCTGGCACGCGTGTTGTCGCGGCGCGCCGGTTCCTATGCAACGGTCAACCAACCCGAATCGATGCAGCTTGTTTTGGAGCGAGCCGGCACGCTGAAGGTGCTGGCGGCGGCTGCAGCCGGCGCTGCCGGACGCCTTGTCGGTAGGCGCGGCGACTTCTACAGGATTTTGGGTTCTGCAGTTGCGGAGATCGACGGCTATACTGGGACGATGCCACCATACGAGCGCCATATCGTGCTCGGACCCAAGGATCCGCACATCGTCGCACAGACAATCGCGCAAGTCTGCGAAGCCTACGCCTGCGTGGTGGACGCAAATGATCTCGGCAAAGCTGAAGTGTTGGGCGTGAGCGCGGGAGTGCGCCCGGACGTCGTGCGTCTCTGTCTGCTCCAAAACCCGGCCGGCAATGCGGACCAACAGACGCCGCTCGTGCTGTTGAAGTATCGCCCCACGCTGGGCGCGCCCTCGCGCTCGCCGTTGCTTGCGTCCGCATGAATCTGACGCAGCCCCCATTCGTCGTGTTGGCAGGGGTTGCAATCGGTGCGTTCATCCTCCCCGGCATCATTGCCATTCAGCGCCGTGGCCAGCTCGGCCAGCACGTCTATGAAGATGCGCCGAAGAGCCACACGCTCAAAGCGGGAACGCCGACCATGGGCGGCATCGCCTTTGTCTGTGCCGCGCTGGCCGGATGTGCGATCGGTGGATTCGGTCCTTCCGCGCTGGCGCTCGCTGCCTTAGTCGTTGCGGCGGGAGCGATCGGCTTGGCGGACGATATGCTCATCCTGCGAGCTCGACGCGCACTTGGGCTTCGCGCGCGCTGGAAATTCGCGCTGATCGCCCTTGCGGCGATCGGATACAGCGCCTGGGTGTATCGAACCGGGCTGGCGGGTCCGCAGCAGGCGTGGTTCGGCACAACCGTCACGTTGCCGTTGTGGCTGTGGTGGGCGCTCGCCGTGCTTGCCATCGTGGGAACCGCGAACGCGGTCAATCTCACCGACGGACTCGATGGCCTTGCAGCCGGCGCCAGCATCCCGGTGCTGATCGGCTTGCTGCTCACCGCACGCTACCAGAACATTATGGGTCCGACAATCGTGGGCGATGCCGTCCTCGGTGCGTTGCTCGCCTTCTTGTGGTTCAATCGTCACCCGGCAAGGATCTTCATGGGCGACACCGGATCGCTCGCCCTGGGTGCGCTGCTGGCCGGTCTCGCCATCCAGTCGGGAGCCTTGCTGCTCTTGCCGCTCTTCGGCATGGTCTTCGTGCTGGAAGCGCTCTCGGTGATCGCGCAGGTCGTGAGCTTCAAGTCGACCGGCAAACGCATCTTCAAGATGAGCCCGATCCACCATCATTTCGAACTCTCCGGCTGGCGCGAGACCGCGGTGACGTCGACCTTCGTCGTTTTTGCGTCGCTCGCAGCCGCTGCGACGTGGGTCAGCTGGTGGGCGGCGAGCATGCGGGCCGCGCGGCCGTTATGACGAATGTGGAGAGCGGCGATGTTTAAGAAAGGGGATACTGTCCTCGTCATCGGTGTTGGACGAAGCGGACTGGCAACTGCTGAAGTTCTGCGCTCGCGCGGCGTGCACGTCGTCGCCTACGATGACAAGCCGGTCGAGCTGCTCTCGCGCGAAGCGCGCGACACCCTGAAGCGTTTGCACGTGCCGCTGGTGGGCGCGAGTAAACTCGACGAGGTCGTGCGCTCGGCCAAGGCCGCAATCGTTTCTCCCGGCGTGCCGCTGACGCATCGCGCAGTCGCCCGTTTATATGAGGCGCAGTTCCCGGTGATTTCCGAGATCGAGCTGGCCTTTGCACTGGCCTGCGGTCCGGTGATCGCCGTGACGGGCAGTAAGGGCAAATCGACGACCACCGCGCTGATCGGTCATCTGCTGCGTAACGCGGGCATCCCGAACCGCGTCGGCGGCAACATCGGCAATCCGTTGGTGCGCGAGACGGCGGCCGCCAACAAAGACGAGTGGATCGTCGCAGAGGTATCGAGTTTTCAGCTCGAGGGCATCCGCACGTTCGCACCGCACATAAGCGTGCTGCTCAACGTCTCCCCCGACCACCTCGACCGCTATCATTCAATGGAAGAGTACGCTGAGGCAAAATTTCGCATCTTTGCCAACCAGGCGCGCGACGACGTATTCATTGGCAACGCGGACGACAAGTACTGCGCGGCGTTGCGCGCCGGCGCGGGCCGCACCGTTCCTTGCCGTGCCCTGTGGTTTGGCATGGATCCATCCGACCGCGCTTTGACCATGACGCTGGAAGGCGAGGCAATGATCGTGCGCAACCGTCGCCGTGAAGCGCCCGTCATCGACGTCGCCGATCTGCGCATCCAGGGCCGGCACAACGTCGCAAACGCAATGGCTGCCGCGCTCGCCGCGCTGAGCGCGGGCGCCAAGCTCGAAGCGGTCCGCAAGGGGCTGCGCACCTTCGACCCCCTGCCGCACCGGCTGACCGTCGTCCATACGGCGGGCGGTGTTCGCTGGATCGACGACAGCAAGGCCACCAATCCGGCGGCTGCAACGGCAGCGCTCGAGTCAATCGAACAGGCGGTGATTCTCATCGCGGGCGGCAAGAGCAAGAAAACTGATTTCACCTCGTTTGCGGCTGCTGCCGGCAAGCACGCGAAGCAGGTCATCCTCATCGGCGAAACCGCCCGCCAGATCGGCGAGCTCATCGAAGGTCCTCCGGTCACCTATGCGCGCGATCTCGAAAGCGCCGTCGAAGCGGCGGCCGCAGCAGCGGTGCGTGGCGACGTCGTGCTGCTCTCACCCGCCTGCGCATCGTTTGATATGTTCGAAAGCGCCGAGCAACGGGGCGAGCATTTCACTCAGCTTGCGCGCGCGCGCCGCGATCCAGACATGGCGGCCTCATGACGCGCACGCGCCCGCCCGACGCCGTCCTGCTCACCGTCGTCGCGTTGCTCACCGCGACGGGCATCGTCATGGTGTTTTCGGCATCCTCGGCGGTGGCATATACGCAGTATCACGACGCCACCTATTACCTCAAACGAGAACTGCTCTGGGCTGCGGTTGGCGTGTGCGCGCTGGTGGCCGGCATGCGCTTCGACTACACGAAACTGCGCGCCGCGGCGCCCTGGATCTTCGCGCTCGCGCTTGTGCTGCTCGCCGCGGTGCTCATTCCAAGCATCGGTTC
>DASZZK010000402.1:0-4727 GCA_035544975.1 Casimicrobiaceae bacterium
CCACCCCGGTCGGACGCCCGCCGGTTCCGATCGTGACCGCGCCGGGAACCACCAGCCAAACGGTCGCGGCGCCGCCCAAAGGTACCTATCCGCAATAGCGTCAAGGTTCGCTGAAGGATCCATTCGCCCCGAGCTCGCAGAAGTGCGCAATGCCGCGCAGGCTCAATGCTTGCCGGTGTCGAGCTTGAGCTCCTGAATCTTGCGTGTAAGCGTGTTGCGGCCCCAGCCGAGCCACTGCGCGGCCTCCATGCGATGGCCGGCGGTATGCGCGAGCGCGCGCAGGATGAGCGTGCGCTCGAATTCCCTTTCCAGCCGGTCGCCGACCGCGCGCTCGCCGCGCGCGAGCGCGCTAGCGAGCTCGCGATCGAGAGCCTGCTGCCAATTGCTTTCTTCGTCCGCGGATCTGCCTCCAGTGCGCAGCTCCGGAGGCAGGTCCGCCGCCTCGATGCGTTGGCCCGGGCCCATCACGGTCAGCCAGTGGCATATGTTTTCAAGTTGACGGACGTTACCCGGAAACGCGAACCCGGATAACACCTTGAGCGCGGCGTCGGAAAGCTGCTTTGGCTCGACCGCAAGGTCGCGCGCGCTCTTGAGCAGAAAATGGCGGGTGAGCGGCGCGATATCCTCGCCGCGCTCGCGCAGCGGAGGCAAGCGCAGTCTGACCACGTTCAGGCGATGCAGCAGATCTTCGCGGAACAGGCCCTGGAGCACGCGCTCCTCCAGGTTCTGATGCGTCGCCGCGATGATACGAACGTTGGAGCGCAGCGGCGCGTGGCCACCGACGCGATAGTATTCACCGTCAGAGAGCACGCGCAGAAGCCGTACCTGCAGGTCGGGCGGCATGTCGCCAATTTCATCCAGGAAAAGCGTGCCGCCGTCGGCCTGCTCGAACCGCCCCCGGCGCGAGCTCTGGGCGCCGGTGAACGCACCGCGTTCGTGGCCGAACAGCTCCGACTCCAGGAGGTCCTTCGGTATCGCCGCGGTATTGATGGCCACAAAAGGCTGCGCGGCACGCACGCTGTGCCGATGCAGGGCACGCGCGACCAGCTCCTTGCCGGTGCCGGATTCGCCGGTGATCAACACGGTGACGTGCGATTGCGACAGCCGGCCGATAGCCCGGAATATCTCCTGCATTGCCGGCGCCTGCCCGAGCATCTCCGGGGTCGCCACCGCGGAGGAAGTCACGGGCGACGGCGCCGGCACCTCGGCGCTGGCGCGACGAATCAGCGCCAGCGCGTGATCGATGTCGAATGGTTTGGGAAGATATTCGAAGGCGCCACCCTGAAACGCCGCGACCGCGCTGTCGAGATCGGAATACGCGGTCATGATGATCACGCGCACCGTGGGATGGCTCTCCTTCAGTTTGCCGAGCAACGCGAGCCCCGATTCGCCGGGCATGCGGATATCGGTCACGATGACCTGGGGCTCGCCGTGCTGCAAGGCCTGGGTGACCTCGTAGACCGACGCGAACGACTTGTGCGCTATACCTTCGCGCGCAAGCGCTTTTTCGAGCACCCAGCGAATGGAGCGGTCGTCGTCGACGATCCACACCGCGTTCATCGCCTCACCTTGGGAAAAATCGCGATCGTCATACGCATGCATGTTTATACCCGGAATTTAGGCGCCCGGCCGGTTGAGTTCCAGCGGCAGGAGGACAGTGAAAATCGTGTGGCCGGGGACGCTCTCGCATTCGATTGCGCCGTTGTGTTGCGCGATAAAAGTCTGCGCGATGGTCAGGCCCAGGCCGCTGCCGCCCTCGCGTCCGGACACCAGCGGAAAGAAAATCTTGTCGCGAATCGCTTCCGGAACGCCGGGTCCGTTGTCCTCGACCGAAAGCGCGAGCGCCAGCCGATGTCGGCGCTTCGCCATCGTAATGCCGCGAGCCACGCGCGTCCTGAGGCGGATTTCGCGCGCCCCCGAGATGCCTTCGAGCGCCTGCGCGGCGTTTCTGACGATATTGAAAAGCGCCTGGGTAAGCTGTTCGGGATCGGCCTCGAATTCCGGCAGGCTGATGTCGAAATCGGAGTGAATCAAAATCTGCGGGAACTCGGCCTGGATAACGCTGCCGACCCGCACCAGAAGCTCGTGGATGTTCGTTCGCCGGTATTTTGGCAGCCGGTGCGGCGTCAGGAGCCGATCGACGAGTGTTTGCAGCCGGTCCGCCTCACCGATGATCACCTGCGTGTACTCGATCAGCGGCGGACGATCGAGCTCGTGTTCGAGCAGCTGCGCGGCGCCGCGAATGCCGCCCAGCGGATTCTTGATCTCGTGCGCGAGGCTCCTTATCAAGTCCCGATTGGCCTGCTGCTGCTCCAGCAATCGTTCCTCGCGCGCGATCTTGAGCTGCTGGTCGATGTGACGAAATTCCAGGAGCAGCGTCGCACCGGGCGTATCGACCATCGATACCGTGCAGGAAAGGTGCAGCTTGAGCTTGCCTGCGACGCCGAGCTCGAGCTCCTGCTCGGTGTACGAAGCGCCGCTCGCAAGCGCTTTGTCGATGGCTTGAAAAAGTGCCGGCGCTTCGCCAAAAACGGCTCCGGCGGAATGACCGACCAGCTGGCGCCTGGAGAGCTCGAACAGGTTCTCGGCGGCTGGATTGGCATAGCAGATCCCGAGCTCGTTGCTCAGCAATACGACCGCGGTGGCCAGCAATTCCAGGCCCGGATACGCGACGGCAGGTGTTTCGACGGTGGAAATGTGCGTTTGAAACATCGCGTGCCACCGAAGCGGTGCAGCGATGATAGTAGCAAGTTCCGCGCCCGGACGGCTCGGGCGCGCCGCACGGCGAAGCCGCCGCGGCTCCAAGGTGCAGCGCGCGCTACCCTCGCACTGCCTGCTCACATCGCCGACCCAACTGTCAGCGTCACAATGGCGGCGCCGAGGTCCGACGTGTTACTTCAGCGCGGCCAGCTCCTTGCGCAGCGCCTCGATGTTCTTCTCGTGAAGGCTGACCGCCTGCCTCAATTTGGCGAGCCGGTTGGCGTATTTCTGGGCGTCCTTCTGCTCGTCGGGCAGCGGCGGCGGCGCGCCGTCCCCATACGCCGCGCGTGACTCGACGAGCAGCTTTTCCTCGGTGTCGAGCTCGTCGGACAGAACCTTGCGCCTCAGGCCGTCCCGCGCCCGTTGCGTATCCGCGTCAACCCTGGGAAACCCGGCCGGCGTCGGCGTGCCTTTGGCGGACCGGTCGCCGCGCACGTCATCGCCCACTCCGCAGGAGAGTTTTTTCCAGCCCTTCTCCGGTGCGACATTGGTGTAGTGCATGTTGCCATCGGCGTCGACATACTTGCAGATATCGGCGGCGCAGGGCGCCAAGACGAGCGCCGTGCACCAGCAAATGGCACGCGCGCACTGGATGGACGCGCGACTGGCTCGAGAGAAGACCATAGCGCTCCAGTGTATCAAAACGCCGGCCGGGCAAGCGCCGCCCCCGGGCGCAAAAAGGGCGGATCGTGGCGATCCGCCCCCGCCTGCCCGATTTGCCGCGACTAAAGGCTGTAATACATGTCGAATTCGACCGGGTGCGTCGTCATGCGAAAACGCGTCACCTCTTCCATCTTGAGCGCGATGTACGCGTCGAGCATGTCGTCCGAGAAGACCCCACCGCGGGTCAGAAATTCGTGATCCTTCTTGAGGTTGTCGAGCGCTTCGTCGAGCGACGCGCACGGATGCGGAACCTTGGCGGCGATTTCAGGGGGCAGGTCGTACAGGTTCTTGTCGATGGGATCGCCGGGGTGGATCTTGTTCTGCACGCCGTCGAGTCCCGCCATCAGGAGCGCGGCAAAGCAGAGGTACGGGTTCGTCGTCGGATCCGGAAAGCGCACTTCGACACGCCGGCCCTTGGGGTTGCTGACGTAGGGAATGCGGCACGCCGCCGAACGGTTGCGCGACGAATACGCCAGATTTATAGGCGCTTCGAAGCCCGGCACCAGGCGCTTGTACGAGTTGGTGCCCGGATTGGTGATGGCGTTCAGCGCCTTGGTATGCTTGATCACGCCGCCGATGTAGAACAGCGCGAACTCGGAGAGGCCGGCGTAACCGTCGCCCGCGAAAAGGTTCTGCCCGCCCTTCCACACCGACTGGTGGACGTGCATGCCCGACCCGTTGTCGCCGACAATCGGCTTCGGCATGAAGGTCGCGGTCTTGCCGTAGGAATGCGCGACCATATGCACGGTGTACTTCAGAATCTGCATCCAGTCGGCTCGCTTGACCAGGCTGTTGAACTTGGTGCCGATCTCGCATTGCCCCGCCGCGGCGACCTCGTGGTGAAAGACCTCGACTTCCACGCCCTGCTCTTCGAGCGCCAGCGAGATCGCATTGCGGATGTCCTGCAGCGAATCGATCGGTGGCACCGGAAAATAGCCGCCCTTCACCGGTGCACGATGCGCCATGTTGCCGCCTTCGTAATCCTTGCCAGTGGACCAGGGAGCCTCTTCCGATTCGATCTTCACCGAGCAGCCGGACATGTCGATGCTCCAGGTGACGGAATCGAAAATAAAAAACTCGGGCTCGGGGCCGAAGTACGCGGTGTCACCGAGGCCGGTCGATTTCAAATACGCCTCGGCGCGCTTGGCGAGCGAGCGCGGGTCGCGGTCGTAGCCCTTGCCATCCGGCGGCTGCACCACGTCGCAGGTGATGTTGAGCGTAGTCTCGTCGGTGAACGGATCGATCCGCGCCGAATCCGCATCGGGCATCAAGACCATGTCGGAATCCTCGATGCCCTTCCAACC
>DASZZK010000403.1:0-2746 GCA_035544975.1 Casimicrobiaceae bacterium
CACTCGCTGCGGCTGCGGTGCTGCATCGCGCCGGCGTGAAACACGGCCTCACGCTGTGGTGCCGCAAGGGACTTCCGCTATCAGGAGGACAGGGAGGGAGCGCGGCGTCCGCAGTAGCAGGCGCTGTGGCAACCAACACGCTACTTGGGAATCCGCTGGACACCAACGCGCTGCTTGCGAGCTGTCTCGACGCGGAATCCGTCGTCGCAGGACGTCATCTCGACAACATCGCGGCATCACTGCTCGGCGGAATCGTGCTCGTGCGCACTCTCGATCCAATTGAGGTGATCCGACTCCCCGTGCCGAAGGGGCTGATATTGGTGCTGGCCCAGCCGGCCCAGCGCCTCACGACCGTCGATTCTCGGCGTGCATTGCCCGAGCAAGTATCGCGTGCGGATGTCATTCAGCAGATCGGCAACGCGGGCGCGATGGTGGCCGCGTGTTACACGGGGGATGTCACGCTCTTCGGGCGCGCCATCGACGACCGCATCGCGGAGCCTGCGCGCGCCCCATTGCTGCCAGGGTTCCTGGCCGCGAAACGCGCGGCACTTGATGCGGGCGCGCACGGTGTCTCGATCTCCGGCGCTGGCCCGAGCGCGTTCGCGGTCGTGTCGGATGATGAGACCGCGCACGTCGTTGCAGTGGCGATGCGGGACGCGTACGTGGCTGCCGGGCTCGAGTGCGCGACACGAGTGACGCGCGTCGATCGGGAGGGCGCCATCGTGCAAGAGACATGACGGGCGCAACTGTCCTGCGCTGCGAATCGTGCGGCGCGACTTATGGCGACGATCTGCCACATGCGACCTGCCCCGCCTGCGATGGGTTGCTACTGGCTGAGCACGCACCTCCTGCCGCGCGAGGAGCGGCATTGCGCTCGCTGTTCGATTCCCGCGTTGTCGCGAGCGCGCCGACTGCTCAGGAACGCTCGGGCGTGTGGCGGTTCCGCGAGTTGGTGCTCCACGCAGACGACGACGCCATCATCAGTCATCCGGAGGGGAACACGCCGCTCATCACGCGTCCGGCGATCTCAGCCTACGCGGGCGTCGACGATCTGGTCATCAAGCACGAGGGCCACAATCCGACCGGATCGTTCAAGGACCGCGGCATGACCGTCGCGCTCACGCAGGCGCGGCGCGTCAAGGCGCGAGCCGTTGCCTGCGCATCGACCGGAAACACATCGGCGTCGCTGAGCGCGTACGCGGCGCAGGCAGGGATTCCCGCGTTCGTCTTCGTTCCCGCGGGGCAGATCTCCGCCGGCAAGCTCGCGCAGACAATCGCCTACGGCGCGCGGGTCCTGCCGATCAACGGTGACTTCGACGAATGCCTTCGGCTCGCGCGAGAAGCCGCGACGCTGGGAATCTACCTGGTGAACTCAGTCAACCCGTTCCGTCTCGAGGGCCAGAAGACGATCGTGTTCGAGCTGCTCCAACAGCTCGGCTGGAAGTCGCCGGACTGGATCGCGCTCCCCGCCGGCAACCTCGGCAACACATCCGCGTTCGGCAAAGCGTTGCGTGAGGCGCGCTCTCTCGGCCTGATCGACCGCGTGCCGAGGCTGCTCGCGGTGCAGGCCGCCGGCGCGGCGCCGTTCGCGCAAGCGTTCGCGGAAGGATTCGTCACGCGGCACCGCGTGCGCGCCGAGACACGCGCCACCGCGATCCGCATCGGCGACCCTGCGTCATGGGATCGTGCGGTCACCGCGATCCGCGAAACGAGCGGGCGCGTTGTTGCGGTCAGTGACGAGGAGATATTCGCGGCCAAAACCGTTGTCGATCACGCCGGGGTCGGCTGCGAGCCGGCCAGCGCCGCGAGCATCGCGGGCGTTCGGAAACTCGTGGCGGTGGGCGAGATCGCGTCGAACGCACGTGTGGCGGCGGTTCTGACCGGGCACCTGCTGAAGGATCCGGCAACGCCCGAGTCGTCACTCTCAGCGCCGCTGAGTTACACCGCCGCGATGGACGTTCTGCGGAGGCTATGAGACTCCGCTTTCCCCACCCGCTGCCATTGCTGGTCGGATTCATCGCGCTCGCGACGGTGATGACCTATGTGCTACCCGCCGGACAATTTGACCGGCGCGACGATCCAGCGACGGGACGCAAGGTGGTAGTGGCCGGAACGTACCACGCGGTCCCTCAAGCACCGGTCACTCCCTTTCAGGCTGTTGTCGCAATTCCCAAGGGACTGCTCGCGGCAGGGCCCGTAATCTTTCTCGTGTTTTTGATCGGCGGCGCATTTGGAGTGGTCGATCAGACCGGAGCGTTACACAGAGGAGTCGCCTGGATGGTGCAGCGGCTCGAGCGTCGCGAGATGCTCGTGATTCCGATCGTTTGCCTGGCGTTTGGAACCGCCGGCGCGTTGGACAACATGCACGAAGAGATCATTCCGCTCGTGCCTGTGCTGCTCCTACTCACGACGCGATTGGGATTCGACAACGTCGTTGCGGCTGCGGTGAGCGTAGGTGCTGCTGATGTGGGCTCGGCGTTCAGCCCGATCAACCCGTTTCAGGTGGGAATTGCGCAGAAGCTCGCGGGGCTTCCGCTGCTCTCGGGGTCGGGGTTCAGGATGGTGTTTCTCGCGCTGGCGCTGGGGCTCTGGATCGCGGGAGTCAGCCGATATGCGCGAGCCACGCGAACGGCGCGCGTGAGCCAACCCAGCGAGGAGCAAAAGCCGCTCGACATCCGCGACGGTCTCGTGCTGATCACCATCCTCATGACGTTCACGATCTTCATCGTCGGCGTCATGGAGTACG
>DASZZK010000404.1:0-1551 GCA_035544975.1 Casimicrobiaceae bacterium
GGGTTCAAGGACGCGTACGGATTCTGAAAGATGATCTGGATCCGCCGCTTGTAATCCATGAACTGCCGCGCCGACATCGAGAGGATGTCCTTGCCCTCGAACAAGGCCTCGCCCGATGACGCCTCGTGCAGCCGCATCAAGGTCAGGCCGACGGTGGTCTTGCCCGAGCCCGACTCGCCGACCAGTCCCAGCGTCTTGCCTTTCGGCAGCTTGAACGAGACATCCTTGACCGCCTCGAACTTACGCCGCCCGAACAAGCCTTCGCGCGAGTAGAAATCTTTTCCGAGGTGGCGAACGTCGAGGATGATTGAATCGGCGGCGTCGATGCCGCGCTTGCGCTCGTTCAAATGCATGGCGTGGCCGTCGCCGGTGATGAAGTCCTCGATGACCGGCAGCCGGACCGGCCGCCGGTCCAGACTCGGCCGGCACAGCAAAAGCGCCTTGGTATAGGGATCCTGCGGACTCTCGAACACCGACTTGGCGGGACCCTGTTCGCGAATCTCGCCGTTGCGCATGACCACCACGTAATCGGCGATCTCGCCCACCACGGCGAGATCGTGTGTGATGAACAGCACCGACATCCGATGCCGCTTCTGCAAGTCGCGGATCAGGTCGAGGATCTGCTTCTGGATGGTGACGTCCAGCGCCGTCGTCGGCTCGTCGGCGATAAGGAGCTTCGGCTCGCAGGCGATCGCCATCGCGATCATCACCCGCTGCTGCTGTCCGCCGGACATCTGCGATGGATAGGCGTTGATCTTGAACTCCGGGTCCGGAATGCCGACTTCGGCGAGCAACGCGAGTGCGCGCTTCCTGGCGTCGGACGGCGAGAGCCCGAGATGCAGGCGCAACACTTCGGTCAACTGAAACCCGACCGTGAACACCGGGTTCAGCGAGGTCATCGGCTCCTGAAAGATCATCGAGATATCGGCGCCGCGCAGCCGCCGCAGCTCTGTCGGATCCAGTTCGAGCAGGTTGCGACCGCCGTACATGATCTCGCTGCCGACGAGAACGGTCGCATTTTCCTTGGGCAGCAGGCCGAGGATCGAAAGCGAGGTGACCGACTTGCCGCTGCCCGATTCGCCGACCAGGGCGACGGTGGCATTGGTCGGGATGACGAAGCTGACGCCCTTCACCGCCTCGAAGTCGGTGTGCTTGTCCAGGCGGAAGTTGACGCGCAGGTTGCGGACCGAGAGGAGCGTTTCCATCGTCACTTAAGCTTCGGATCGAGCGCGTCGCGCAGCGCGTCGGTGAACAGGCTGAACGCGGTGACCAGCAGCGCCATTGCCGTTCCCGCTGCCGCGAGCTGCCACCACTTGCCCAGGATCAGCTCGTTTTGCGCCTCGTTGAGCATCGATCCCCAGGACACGACGTCGACCGGGACGCCGAAACCCAGGAACGAGAGGATGACTTCGGATTTGATGAACGCAACCACCAGTATCGAAAGCTGTACCAGCACCACGTGGCTGATGTTGGGAAAGATGTGCACGAACATCCGCCGCGCGTTCGACGCTCCGATTGCGTCCGCCGCCTGGACATATTCGCGGCCCTTGT
>DASZZK010000405.1:0-1979 GCA_035544975.1 Casimicrobiaceae bacterium
GAAGGTCCGCGCATGCCACTTGCCGTGCTGCGTATTCCAGCGAAGGAGCTGCCGCGAGACTTTTCGCTCGACGACAGTATGAGCATGGCTCCTGGAGTCAAGCTTTCGGCGGCGCCCAGCGTCATCGTCGAAGCGCGAATCTCCAAGAGCGGCAACGCATTGCCGCAATCGGGGGACCTGTTCGGACGGAGCGCACCGCTCAAGCCGGGCGCAGCCGGCGTGCGCATTACCATCGATCAAGTAGTCCCATAGCATTACCGCAAGGCGCGGCGATAAGGCCTAAGCACCCGTGCTATCATCGTTTGAGAACAAATTCGCCCTATCGATCTGGGCACCGCGCATGCGCCTGACGCAATCGCCCGCCTCCCGTCTACGCCGCAACACGCTACGCGTGCTTGCGGCACTGGCTGCCGCGCAGGTCGCCCATCCCGGTTCGGCCGCACCCGTCGACGACTTGCGCGCGCAGGTCGAGGCCGGTCGATCCGCGGCGGCTTATGCTGCTTTTTGCGCCGACACGTCCGACCGGCCGCCCGAGTTCGAGCTCTGGTGCGGCGTCGCCGCGGTGGATGTCGGACGACCCGGCGAAGGCGTTCTCGCCCTCGAGCGCTACGTGCTGCAGTTCCCCGACGACGTGCGCGCGCGTCTCGAGCTTGCGCGCGCCTATTTCTATGCGCGCGACAACCTTCGCTCGCGGCAGGAATTCGAAGCGGTCGCGCGCCTCACACCGCCTGCCGACGTGCAGGCAGGGATCGACCGCTATCTGGACGCGCTGTCGGTGCGCGAGACGCGCTACCGCGGACGCAAGCTGTTCTACGTCGAAGCGGGCGGTGGCTACGACAGCAACGCCAACGCCGGCGTGGCCCAGGCCGAGCTCGGACTTCCGGTGCTGGGGCAAGTCACCATCAGCGACTTCGGCCTGCGCAAAGGCTCCAGTTTCGGCTGGCTTGCGGCCGGAGGCGAGATCAACAAGCCGGTCACGCCCGGATGGATGCTCAACGGCAGCATCTCGGGGAACGGTACGTTTTATCAAAGCGCGTCAGAATTCAACCTGGCGAATTTCGGCGCGTCTTTCGGCGCCAGCTACCAGGCCGATCGCAACACCTATACCGGAAGCTATGCCCACGGCGAAATCACGCTCGACGGCTCGCGCTATCGCTGGACTGATGCCGTTGCGCTCGAGTGGCGGCGAGAGATCAACGAGCGAGCTACGTTCTCGCTTGCGCCGCAGTTCGCGCGCATCGCCTACGCCGGGGACAATAGCGCGCGCGACGCCGATCTGACCGCGCTCTCGGCCAGTTGCCGACAGGTCTGGCTCATGACGTGGCAACCGGTGCTCAATGCGTCGATCTTTGTCGGCGACGAACGCAATCGTCAGGATCGCGGCGATCTCGGACGCCGCATTTGGGGCGCGAGCGCCAACGTCACCGTTTCGCCGTCGTCGTTCTGGGCGCTGAACGCCGGCGTCGGCTACGCCAACAGCGACTATCAAGCAGCTATTCCGCTGCTCGACGTCACGCGGCGCGATCACAATATAAGCGCGAATCTGGGCGCGCTTTACCTGATCGACTCCCACTGGAGCGCGCGCGCCGAATACCAATACGCGCGCAACAACTCCAATCTCGAGCTCTATGAATATACGCGGCACGTGGGCGCGCTGAAGCTGCGCTATGAATTCAAATAGGGGCGCTTTGATGAGCTCGCGCATTCGGTCCTTCCTGCAGATCTGGACCCTCGTCCTCTCCGTGCTCGCCGCGGGCGTGGCATTCGGGCAGGCCGCCGGGAAGGTGCTGCTTGCGGTCGGCGATGTCGCGGCGCTGCGCGGGACCGAGCGGGTGCGACTGACGGCCGGCGCGGCGGTCAATGTCGGCGACACCGTCGTCACCGGCGCACAGAGCCACGCGCAGCTTCGCTTCGCCGACGATGCGCTGGTGGCGCTCAAGCCGGATTCCGAGTTCCGCATCGAGCGCTACAACTTTACC
>DASZZK010000406.1:0-3965 GCA_035544975.1 Casimicrobiaceae bacterium
GGAAGCCATCAGCGATTATGTCAAACGCCCCGATTGCTTTGTCTGGGTCGCGCTCAAGGATCCCACGCAGGCCGAGCTCGAGGAAATGCGCGACGAGTTCGGCTTGCACGAGCTGGCCGTTGAAGACGCTCGCCACGGCCACCAGCGGCCCAAGATCGAAGAGTACGGAAACTCATTGTTCGCCGTGCTGCAGACGATCGAGCTCAAGGACGAAGAGCTTCAAGTCGGAGAGGTCGACATCTTCGTCGGCCCGAACTACATCCTCTCGGTTCGTTTGCACAGCGAGCGAGGATTCTCCGAAGTGCGCGCCCGGTGCGAGCGCGAGCCGCACCTGCTCAAGCACGGTGCGGCTTATGTGTTCTATGCGCTGATGGACGCCGTGGTCGATCGCTATTTTCCGATCCTCGATGCGCTGGAGTCCGAGCTCGAGCAGATCGAGGAGCATATCTTCCTGCGCAACACCGCGCGCTCCAACATAGAAGCTCTCTATGCCTTGAAGCGGCGCCTGATGACCCTCAAGCACGCCGTCGATCCGCTCATGGAGGCGGTCAGCAAGCTCTACGGGGGCAGGGTCCCGCAGATATGCTCCGGCATGGGCGAATATTTCCGCGATGTGTTCGATCACCTGCAGCGGCTGCATGCAACGATCGAAGGGATTCGGGACATGCAGACCACGGCCATACAGGTCAACCTCGGCATGATCAGCTTGAACGAGACCGAGGTCACCAAGAAGCTGGCGGGGTGGGCCGCGATTATCGGTATGCCGACCATGATCGCGGGAATCTACGGCATGAACTTCAAGCACATGCCCGAGCTCGAGTGGGTGTGGGGATATCCGGTGTCGGTCGCCTTTATGGTGGCGGTCGATTTGTGGCTTTATTTTCAGTTCAAGAAAACGAAATGGCTGTAATGCGCGCGCTGATGCGAGCTCGATCCCAGCTTCAGTGAACGCTCGGCTTGTCGTTGTTCGCCACCGGCGTCACCGGTATGACGCGCTTGCCTGCCGGCGGCTGGTGCCAGGTCGGCTGCAGCGTGACGTGGTCGATGCCGTAGCGCTGCGCAAGCAGGCGCTGCGCGGCTGCGAGCGTTTGCGGCCACGCGGCGGCATCGCGAAGGCGCAGATGTGCCGAAAGCGCCGCACGGTTGCTGGTCATGTACCAGACGTGCAGATCGTGGACCGCGGCGACGCCGGGAACGCGCGTTAGCGCCCGGCCGATGTCGTCGTATGAAAGATGCGCCGGCACGCCCTCCATCAGCACCTGGGTAGACGTTCGCAGCAGCAGCCAGGTCGAACGCAGAATCAGCGCCGAAACGAACAAGGAAAGAATCGGATCGATCGGCAGCCATCCGGTCGCGACGATCACCGCGCCGGCGACGACCGCCGCCACCGAGCCCAGCATGTCGCCCAGCACGTGCAACAGCGCCGCCCGGCTATTGAGGCTCTGGTGCCCCGACAACAGCCATGCCGACGCGAGGTTGACCACCAGCCCAACCGCCGCGACGGCGACCACGACTCCACCGATGACAGGGCTCGGCAACAGAAGGCGCCGGACGGCCTCCACCGCGATCCAGACGATCACCGCCAGCATGATCAGTGCGTTGATGAAGGCGGCAAGCACTTCGGCACGCGCATAGCCGTAACTGGCGCGCCTCGAGGGCGGCCGCTGCGATACGTGCTGGGCCAGGAGCGCGATCGCCAAGGCGGCGCTATCGGTAATCATGTGTCCGGCGTCGGACAGCAAGGCGAGCGACCCGGCCATCCACCCCCCTACCGCCTCGATCGCCGCGAAACCGAGCGTCAGCGAAAGGGCGATCCACAGCGAGCGGCGCTCACGCGATGCTTCCACGCGCGCGGTGTGGCGGTGAGGCTCGAGCGCGGATGGATGATGGGCGCTCACGCCGGCAGGGCCATCATTAGGGGCAGTCCCATCGTCGCAGATTAAACCAAGCGCCGGCGCTTTCCAATCGCCACGGACCTCGCGCCACCGCCGGACAGCGGTCACATCTGGCGGAATCGGTGCGCGAAGGCGCGGCTCACCAGCAAGGTCTCGGGGCGCGCCTTGAGCTTGATCAGCGTGCGGCCTGCGAGATCGCGGCTGGTTGCGGCGACGTGAGCGACGTTGACGATAGTGCCGCGGTGAATCTGCCAGAAACGCTGCGGATCGAGCTGATCGCCCAGCTCGCGCAGCGATGTTCGGATCAGGGCTTCGGCGTCGGCGGTGAAAACGCTGGTGTATTTGTCGTTAGCCTGAAAATAGCTGACGTCGTCGACGGCGATCAGCCGTACTTGATTGCCGACCGAAGCGCGGATCCATGCCAGCCGCTCGGGCGCGTCGCCGGCAGATCCCGCGAGTCCCGGCAGCATGCGTGCCAGCGCGTCGAGCGTGCTCTTAAGCTCCGCCGAGGCGGCGGGCGTTTTCAGTCGCTCGCGCAAACGGCGGATCGTTTCGGCGAGTCGCTCGTCGGTGACCGGCTTCAACAGGTAATCGACGGCGGCGCGCTCGAACGCCTCGAGCGCGTACTGGTCGTACGCGGTCACGAACACGATATGAACACCCTCCGCGGCGCGCCGCGCCACCTCCAGGCCGGTCAGGCCCGGCATGCGAATGTCGAGGAACAGAATGTCCGGATCATGCTCCTCGATGAGTCTCAGCGCCTCGGCGCCGTTGACCGCAATGCCGGCGACCTGCAGCTCGGGCCACGCGACCGCGAGCTTTTCCGCGAGGTACGACGCGAGCCGGGGTTCATCGTCGGCGATCACCGCGCGAGGCGCGCCGCCGGACGCCGCGCTCACGCCGGCTGCTCTTGCGTCAGCATCGGCAGGTCGATCGTCACCCGCGTACCGGGCTGCCAGTCTTCAATGGCCAGCGTTGCGTGGACGCCATGCATCGACCACAGCCGCTCGCGGAGATTGGCGAGCCCGAGTCCCGTCGAGCCGGCCGCACGGGTCGCGCGAACGCCGAGCCCGTCGTCGGTCACCTCGAGTAAGAGCCGGTCGCCCTGCCGCCGCGCGGTAACGCTGACTTCGCCGCCGGCGATCTTGGGCTCGATGCCGTGCTTGATGGCGTTCTCAACCACCGGCTGCAACAGCATCGGAGGCAAGGGCAGCGCGGCGAGCTCGGGCGGCACGTCGATCCGATACGACAGTCGCGAGCCCATGCGCAGCACGATCAGATCGAGATACGCGCGCAAGAGCTCGACTTGCCGGCCGAGCGTCGCGTCCGCACCGCCGGCGACCAAGGCGGCGCGGCGCAGGTAGTCGATCAAGCGCTCGATCATATGCTTGGCCGTCGCCGGCTCGGCGTCGATGAGGCTGATCACGTTGGCCAGGGTGTTGTACAGAAAATGCGGCTCGATCTGCGCCTCGAGGAGCTGGAGTTGCGCGACACGAATCTGTTTCTCGGCGGCTTCGACGCGCGCCCGCTCGCGCTGGAACTCCGCCTCCGCTTTTGCCTGCCTCTCGCGTGCAAAAAAGATGGTCGCCATGATTACCGAGATGATGACGGTCAACAACAGAACGGACGTCGCTCCCTTGGGCGAGAAGACCGAGGTCATGAGCTGCGGCCAATCGAGCAGTGCCGCGCCGAGCGCGTAGCCGGCGAAGACGCCCATGATGTATACGATCGAGAAGTAGACCGAGCGCGCCGCGAACGAAGCGCTTTGCAACCAACGGCCGACCAGGCGATTGCCAAGCGCGAATCCGCCATGAATGAAAAACCCGATGCAATTGGCAATGACCAGATTGACCCAAAGAACCCGCGTCAGGCGCACCTGAGGATCGAACAGAAGCCAGAAGGCCGAGAACACGGCGGCGAACATGGCGTTAAAGATGAGCGTGTAGACGATGCCGCGCCCAGGGAAAGGCTTGATGCGCCGGAAGAACGGAAGCGCTTCCAGCGGATGGCCCGGAAACCCGCTGCTCTGCGGATCACACGTTGCGCCGGATCGATCTGTCATCATGGCAT
>DASZZK010000407.1:0-5367 GCA_035544975.1 Casimicrobiaceae bacterium
CCGATGAGGGACTTGGCTCCGGTCGAGAAGATGGCAGTCGGAACGATGGCGGTCACGCTCAACCCCGCAGTCCCCGCGCACACGCTCAAGGAACTCGTCGCCTACGCCAAGGCCAACCCGGGCAAGCTGGCGTACGGGTCGCCCGGTGTCGGAACGCCGCAGCACCTCGCTACCGAGCTTTTCAAGTCGACGACGGGAATCGACATGCTGCATGTTCCGTACAAGGGCTCGGCCGGAGCAATCACCGGCCTGCTTTCGGGGGACGTCGCAATCATGTTCAATGCCCTGCACGCGGTGCTGCCGCAAGTGAAGGCGGGCAAGATCAATGCAATCGCCATCGGAGGACCGAGGCGCTCGCGCGTTGCGCCCGACATTCCCACGTTCGCCGAATCCGGATATCCCGATTTCGACGTCGATTTCTGGTACGGGTTGCTCGTGCCGGCAGAGACGCCCAAGGACATCATCGCCAAGCTCAACCAGGACATCACGCAGATTCTGAATACGCCTGAAATGCGGGAGACGCTTTCGAGCCAGGGCCTGGAGCCCGTCACCAGCACGCCCGAGCAATTCGGCGCGCTTATCAAGAGCGATCTTGCGCGATGGGCCAACGTGGTCAAGAGCGCGGGCATCACCGCCGAGTAAGCAGCATATAGAAGCAACCACAAGGAGGACCGCAATGCATTCGTTCCGATCGAGCATCCACGCCGGTCTGCTGCTGAGCCTGGGCCTCGTTGTATCGCCCGCTGCGTTGTGCGCCGACATCATCGTCTCGGCACAGGACGGCAAGTTCGTTCGCGTCGATGGCCGAGCGACTTTTCCCGAACCCGCGCCCTCGGACAGTCTTGTCGTCATCGACGCATCGACGTTTCCGCCGGTTATCAGGGGAACCGTGGAAGGTCTCGAGCACACGGTGCAGGGGCCGCCGCAGGCCGTCGCCGTCACCCCGGATGGCAAGCTGGCCATCGTCGCCGCGCCGACACGCTACGATTACGCCGCCAAAAAAGAGCTGTTCAGCAACTTCGTGCAGGTGGTCGACATCGAAGCTTCGCCACCCAGGCTGATCGGCAAGGTGGACGTCGGCGGCCACCCCAATGGATTGTCGATCAATCGCGAGGGCACGCTGCTGCTCGCCGCGGCGCATGGCGGCACGGTCAAGGTGCTCGGCATCGACGGCAAGAACGTCAAGCTGCCCGACCAGGTCAAGGTCGGCGAAAAACGTCTTTCGGGCATTTCCTTTACCCACGACGGCAAGGCCGCGATCGTCGCGCAGCGCGACGAAAATGGCGCCGCCGTCTTGAGCATCGATGGCACGTCGGTGAAACTCACCACCGAAAAGATCTCGACCGGCGTGACGCCGTACGCGATCGACGTGTCGAGCGACGGCAAATGGGCGGTCATCGGCAACACCGGCGTCACCGGCATGTTGGGCCTCGTGGGCCGCACCGTCGGCGATGCCGACGTGGTGACGCTGGTCGATGTGTCCAAGCGCCCGTTCCGCGCGGTGCAGCAGATTTCGGTCCCTTCGACGCCGGAGGGCGTGGCCATTTCTCCGGACGGCCGCTGGATCGCGGTGTCATGCATGGCGGGGTCGAATCTGACCACCGATAACGCCGGCCGCAACAAGATCGGCAAGCTGCTGCTGTTCGAAATCAAGGACGAGTGGGCAAACAAGGTCAACGAGGTCGCGGGCGCCGAGGCCGCGCAAGGCGTCGTTTTCAGTCAGGACAGCAAGCAGGTCCTGTTGCAGATGGATGTCGAGAGAGCCATCGGTCTCTTCGCGGTTCGGGACGGCAAGCTGGTCGACACCGGCGAGCGATTGAAGCTCGCGGCGGGTCCGGTCTCGATCCGCTCGATGCCTCGCTAAAGCGCGATCTCAAAACCATCGAGGACTCCGATGACCCGGATGCTTGTCGCGTACGCGACGACGTTGATCGTATTCTGTTGTCTGGACTTCGTCTGGCTGGGATGGATCGCCAAGGATTATTACCAGTCCCAGCTTGGCGCGCTGTTGCTCGTCCAGCCGAATTGGCCAGCGGCGGTGACTTTCTACGCGATTTACGCCGCGGGCATCGTCATTTTCTGCATCTCGCCGGCGCTCGACGCGGCATCTCCCGGCAAGGCGGCGCTGCTGGGCGCCCTGCTCGGCGCGCTGGCCTACGCGACGTACGATCTGAGCAATCTGGCGACACTCAAGAGCTGGCCGATGGCGCTGTCCTTGATCGACATTGCATGGGGCGCGTTCGTCACCGCCGTCGCCGCAAGCGCGGGATACCAAACGACCAAGCTCATTGGCGCTGCGACATAAACGCTGCGGCGTCGACGCTCCTGGTCCGTTGCAAAATCAAAATTTGCACTTCGCTCTGATGTCGATGGTGTGCTGCATCACCGCTTGATAATCGGGTGACGGTGCCTGAACATATTTCGCCAATTCTCGGAGCCGCGGTTGATTGGCCTGGAGGCGCTTGACGACCGCTTCCATCCGCCTGTCGAGCTCGATACGCTTGCCCCCGTCGCCGGCGCGCTGCGCCGCCGCCGCCTGACTGCTCAGGCGCTGTAGCGCGCATTGGTCCGGCGCCATCTTGCTCTGGATACTCATGAACTCTTGGGCTTCCTTGCTCACCGCAAAGGCATTGCTTGCGATGAGCATGGACGCGAGCATGCCGAGCGCGATTCGAGATCTCGTTAGCATGGCCACTTCACTGGTGTTCCGAGGGCAGCAGCTTACTCCAATGATCCCGAGCGAGCGTTTCATCCACGCAAGTGTTTATTGCGTATAAGCGAATCGATGGCAAAGCCCCTGCCCCGTTGGGCGCGTACTGTCGCGGTGATCCTCGCTGCGCTGGTCGCGCTCGGCTATGCCGGCGCCTTGGGCCTGCTTTACGTGACGCAGGAGCGAATAATCCTTCCTGCGTCGACACTCGCGGCCGACTACCGTTTCCAGTTCGATCAGCCATTCGAGGAAGTGTGGATCCCCGTCCAGGGCGCGTCGCTGCACGCGCTGCATTTCAAGCAGCCGAATCCACGCGGCGTCGTTTTCTTCCTGCACGGCAACGCGGGCAATCTGGTCTCGTGGACCACAGGTCTGGACTTCTATCGGCGCGTCAACTATGACCTGTTCATCGTCGACTATCGAGGTTACGGCAAAAGCACCGGCCACATCGAAAACGAGGCGCAGTTGTATGCCGACGCGCGCGCTGCGTACGACGCCGTGGCCCCGCTCTATCGCGACAAACCGATCGTGATCTACGGTCGCTCCCTTGGAACCGCGCTGGCGGCCTCCCTCGCACGCGATGTTCAGCCGCGGCTACTGGTACTGGTGTCTCCTTTTTCGAGTCTCGCCGCTTCTGCGGCGCAGGCCTATCCCTGGGCGCCGGAGTGGGTCCTGAAGTATCCGCTGCGCACCGACGCCATAATCGGTGACGTCAAAAGCCCGATTCTGTTGATCCACGGTAGCGAAGACAAGCTCATCCCGCTCTCGCACAGCGAGCGGCTCAAAGCGCTCGCACGATCGCCGGTGGAGCTGCTGGTGGTGCCGGGCGCGGGCCACAGCGACATCCACAAGTTCCCGGTCTATCTCGACGGGCTGGCGGCGAGATTGATCGCCGCTGCGGGAAGTTGAACAGGCGGTGTGCTACATGATGACCGGGTGCCGGGCGTTGCGGGGCGACGCTTTAGAGCATAGGATGCAGCAACCTTATCGGAGGTTCGCTATGCGTCATCCCTTGTTGTCGGCGGCCATCGTCGCCGCATTCAGCTGCTCGGCAACGGCGTACGCGCTGACCTGCCACATCGTTCTCGATCGCACCGACACCGTCGTCTACCGCGACATTGTGCCGCCGGTGGATCTCAGTGAACGCGGCAGGGTGGCTCGAGCCGCCATGCGCCAGCGGGGCGAATTCCTGCTGATGATGGAATCGGACCAATGCACGAGATTCGTCGCCCCGACAGGCGCTGCCGGCACCGGCGGCGCCACCGTTGACGAAATCGTTGCCGGGCTGCGTTCGTATCCGGGCTCGGCAGGCGGTGGCGGCGTCATGTCGAGCGGTGCCGGCGTCATGTCGAGCGCTCGAGCGAATACAGGCTCGGCGCCGGCCGTGCCATCGCCGCCGGCCGTGCCATCGCCTCCGGGCGCGCCAGCACGTGGCGGACGAGCTTACTGACACGCCGAACAGGCGCACACTGTTCCGACACTGTTCCGCCCGCCGGCCCGGGCAACGACCCGGCGTTGACTGCGGCCGCGACCGGCCAAGCCTTTATCTAGCCTTCGTACTTGAACGAAAGCGAAACGCGGGCCCGATAAGCGACGACCTTGCCGCCGTCGACTTTGACATCGAGCTTGACGATGTCGGCGACGCGCAAGTCACGCAAGGAGCCCGCTGCCGTTTCGACCGCACGCTTCGCCGCGTCCTCCCATGAAACCGTGCTCGTTCCGACCAGCTCGGTGATGCGGTAAACGCTTTCGCCGCCGCGCGCTTTCCTGCTCTTTGCCTTAGCCATTTATTTTCTCCAGGTTGATGTTGGCGTTGCGATGCTTCTTCGTTCGGCGGCTCATCGCCGTCTTGCGACTCTCAACGTTGCGGCGACACGACCCCGCACGATCGCGGTCGACCGCGTCGATCTCTTTTTAAGCCCGGTCGAATCGCTTGTCAATGTGCAATATTCATAGCCCATGATTTCGTCACCGCGGCGCGTTTCGAGCTTACGAAGTCCATTTCGGGCTCGGTATGGTTCGTGCGACGAGCGCTCCCAGCGCAGTCGTGCCGGCGATGACCACAAAAATGACGCGGTACGCCCGATCAAGGCTTGCCGTCAGCGTCGCGCGCTCGCCCTCGCTCAAACGATCGAAATACACCGGGCCGCCTTCGATGACTCCGCGCACCGCAGCCGAGGTCACCCCGTCCGGCGTCGCGAGCATGGCGAAGAGTATGGCGCCGACGATCGCGACTCCGATGGCGCCACCGACCGCGCGTGAAACCGATATCGTTGCAGTCGCCGCCCCCAGCGATTCGCGTCCGGCAGCGTGCTGAACCGCGACCTGCGTCGGCGGCATCACCATCCCGAGTCCGGCGCCCGCGAGCAGCGTCAGGCTCAGCACGGTCAGGGTGGAGCCGACGCTAACCGTGGCCGCAAGCAGCAGGTAGGCCAGCGTCGCGAGCGCCAGCCCGAGCTGCGGAAAAAGCTTCACTTCGCCGGTGCGCGTCACCAGACGGCCGGTGATGGCGGACGAGGCGACCATCGAGAGGGTGATCGGCAGCAACAGCAGGCCCGACTGGCCGATGCCGAGTCCGCGGCCGAGCTGCAGGTACAGCGGCAGGTAAAGAATCGTGGAGAAAAGTGCGGCCGCGAAACAAATCACCACCGCGTCGG
>DASZZK010000408.1:0-3006 GCA_035544975.1 Casimicrobiaceae bacterium
AAGGTACCGAAGGTGAAGCTGTTCAAGGAAGGCCCAGGACGGGAACGCTCGATCACCGTGGAACAGGCAGCAACGCTGCTCGGCGAATTGCCGGAGCATCAGCGCGACGTCGTCGTATTTGCGCTGGCGACGGGACTGCGGCAATCGAATGCGCTCGGTCTGGAGTGGTCACACGTGGACCTGGAGGCGAGGCATGCCTGGGTCGGTGCGAATGACTCCAAGAACGACAAGCCCATCTCCGTGCCGCTCAACGCCACCGCGATGGAGGTCTTGCGCAGGCAACTCGGCAAGCACCCGCAGCGCGTGTTTACGTATGCCGGGAAGCCATTGGCGAATGCCAATACGCGGGCCTGGAGAAAAGCCTTGAAACGTGCCGGCATCGAGAATTTCCGCTGGCACGATACACGGCACGCCTGGGCCTCGTGGCATCGCCAGTCGGGGACACCGACGCACGAGCTGCAACGCCTCGGTGGTTGGCGTTCTTCGGTGATGGTCGAACGCTACGCGCATCTCGCGCCCGATCATCTCGCGAACGCTGCGAACCGGCTCGATTCGATGTTCGGTGGTTACGTTTTAGCTACGTCAGAAACGAAGAAGGGATCAGCAGAAAACGCTAATCCCCTGTAATTCTTGGCTCCCCGACCAGGGCTCGAACCTGGGACCTGCGGATTAACAGTCCGTCGCTCTACCAGCTGAGCTATCGGGGAACAGCCTTAAATTATAGCGTTTCGCAGCGACTCGGGTCAAACCGATGTGGCGCACGAATCAGTCTGGCGGCAAGCGCGGGACATCGCTTTCCGCGACATGCGGCGCCGCGAGGCGAAGATAATGAAACATCGACCACAGCGTCAGGATCGCGGCGACCCAGAGCGCGATCGTGCCGAGCCAGATGGTGTTGATGCCGGGAATGACCGGCTGATACAGCAACAAAGCGATGATCGCGGTGATTTGCGCCACGGTCTTGACCTTGCCGATGAACGCCACCGCGACGCTCTTGGCCTTTCCGAGTTGCGCCATCCATTCGCGCAGCGCCGAGATGGCGATTTCGCGGCCGATGATGATGATGGCAAGTGAAGCGTCGGCGCGATCGAGCCACACCAACACGATCAACGCGGCAATGACCATCAGCTTATCGGCGACCGGGTCCAGAAAGGCGCCGAACGCGGAAGTCTGCCCCCACCTCCGCGCGAGGTAGCCGTCGGCCCAGTCGGTGATCGCCGCCAGCGCGAACACCGTCATCGCGAGCCAATTCTTGGCCGGCATCGACAACACCGAGGCCGGCAGGTAATAAACGCCGACGAACACGGGAATCAGGACGATCCGCAGCCAGGTTAGCGCGGTGGGAAGATTGAATTTCATGGCGGTGTGTGCGCTGCCGCCGCGCGGCAGGCGATATTCTACCCCGCTGCGCACGCCCCCTGCCTCGGGCCGCGCGCACCGGCAGGCCGCGCGCCGTGCATCCGCGCTTGCTAATGCAGTTCGGCAAAAATGCGCTCGGCCAGCGAGCGGCTGATGCCGGGCACGCGCGCCAGATCGTCCACGCTTGCCGCCTGCACACCTCTTAAGCCGCCGAAATGCGCGAGCAGCGCCCTGCGCCTCGTGGCGCCGATGCCGCCGATGTCCTGCAGTGACGACGTGGTGCGCGCTTTGCCTCGCCGCGCGCGGTGGCCTTGAATCGCAAACCGGTGCGCCTCGTCGCGAATCTGCTGCAACAGGTGCAGCCCCGGATTATCCGCGGGCAGATGCAAAGGCGCTTCGCGGTCGGGAAAGACAATCTCCTCCAGTCCCGGCTTCCGCTCGGGACCCTTCGCGATACCGATCAGTTTCGTACTATGCAAGCCCTGTTCGGCAAGCACTTCGGCCGCGATACCGACCTGTCCCTTGCCGCCATCGATGATCAGCAAGTCCGGCGCCGGATACTCGCCGGCAAGGATGCGCGCCGCACGGCGCGACAGCGCCTCGCGCAGCGCCGCGTAATCGTCGCCCGCCGCTTCCGGCTTGACGTTGAAGCGCCGGTACTCGCTGGTCTGCATCGCCAGGCGATCGAAGATGACACAGCTCGCGACCGCGGCCTCGCCCATGGTGTGACTGACGTCGAAGCATTCGATTCTTTGCGCTGACGACGGCAGGCCGAGTATCTCCTGCAAGATGGTCAACCTGTCGTCCTGCGTCGCCCTTTGGGCGAGCTTCTGGCCGATCGCCAGCCCGGCGTTTTGCACTGCCATCGCCACCCAGACCCGCCGCTCGCCACCGGGATTCGCGATCAGCTGTACTTTGTGCCCCGACTGCTCGGACAGCACTTCGGCCAGCACCGCGTCCTCGCCGCCGTCGGTGGTGATGATGGTCGGGGGCGCTGGCCGATCGAGGTAATGCTGAACGAGAAATGCCGGAACGACTTCATCCAGCGTCGCGCCTTCGGCGTGTTGCGGAAAGAAGGTTCGATCGCCGACGTGCCGGCCACCGCGAATCATCACCAGGTTGACCGCCGTCAGCCCCTGCTCCGCGACACCGGCGACCACATCGAGATCGCCTGCCGTCGCGCTTTCCACGAACTGTCGCGACTGCAACTGTTGCAGACGCGTGATCTTATCGCGAATCCGCGCCGCGCGCTCGAATGCGAACGCGGCGGCGGCGGCTTCCATCTGGCGCTGAAGCGTCTCCATCACCTCGTTGGTCTTGCCCTGCAGGAATAAGGTCGCGTTGCGGACGTCCTCCTGATAATCGCTTTCCGAAACCAGGCCGACGCACGGGCCGGTGCAGCGCTGAATCTGATAGAGCATGCACGGGCGCGAGCGGTTGGCGAACACGCTGTTCTCGCAGGTTCGTAACTGAAATACTTTTTGCAGCAAGGCCATGCCCTCGCGAACCGCGCCCGCGCTCGGGAACGGCCCGAAGTAGCGATTCGGCTTGTCGAGCCGTCCGCGGTGGAAACGCAATTGCGGAAACGGGTCTCCGGTCAGGCAAATATAGGGGTAGCTCTTGTCGTCGCGAAACAGAACGTTGTAG
>DASZZK010000409.1:0-8229 GCA_035544975.1 Casimicrobiaceae bacterium
TCCGACGCGGCGCAGCATATGAGGCACCATGCGAGCGATCTCGTCGTGTTCGCGCGCGCCGATAGCCGACAGCGCTCCGGTCAATGCACTCGAAACGGCGCCATGCATTACTTTCGCCGGACCAAACGCGATTTCCCTGCCGTCGGCCAGGATCGCATCGATCCCGATGACGTTATGCACCATGTTGCCGTACTCGATCGAGCGTGAGCCGCAGGAATTGTTGCCCGCCATGCCGCCGATCGTCGCCTGGGCCGACGTGCTCACGTCGACGGGAAACCAAAGCCCGTGCGGACGGAGGAAGGCGTTGAGCTGATCGAGCACTACGCCCGGCTGAACGGTGACCGTCATCGCGTTCGGGTCGAAGTCGACAATCTCGCGCAGCGATTTGCTGTGATCGATCACCAGTGCCTCGCCGACGGTCTGTCCGCATTGCGACGACCCTGCGCCGCGCGGCAGGACCGGCACGCCCAGCTCGCGAGCGACCGACAGCGCGGTGCGCGCGTCGGCCTCGTCACACGGCGCGACTACCCCGATAGGAAGTATCTGGTAGATGGAAGCGTCGGTCGAGTACCGTCCACGCGATCCGATGTCGAACAGAACGTCACCGCGGCATTCGGCGGAGAGGCGTTGCACGAGCGGCGCACTGGCTGAAACACGGGCCGCGGCACGCGAGAGCCGCGAGTCGATCCTGACGGGGTGCTCGACCGGTGCGTTCATGGACAGGTGCGGAAAAAGGCTCGCCGGCCGGCGGGAAGAACTCTCTTGTACAATGGAACCAGGCGCCACCGCAAGGGAAGCCTATGTTGCGACTCGACGACCATCCAAGCGGACGTCATTTCCTGCAGATACCCGGTCCGACGAATGTTCCGGACCGAGTCCTGCGCGCGCTCGACCATCCTACGATCGATCATCGCGGGCCGGAGTTCGCGCGAATGACGCTGGCGATCCTCGACGGATTGAAAAAGGTATTTGCCTGCGACGGGCCGGTGGTGATCTACCCCGCCTCGGGTACCGGCGCGTGGGAGGCTGCGCTGGTGAACACGCTTTCTCCCGGTGACAAGGTGCTCATGTTCGAGACCGGTCACTTCGCGACCTTGTGGCGCAAGATGGCCGACAAGCTCGGGCTGGCGGTCGACTTCGTGCCCGGCGACTGGAGAAGCGGCGTCGATGCGGCGGAAGTCGAATCCCGGTTGAGTCAGGACCGCGACCACGCGATCAAGGCGGTGCTCGTGGTCCACAACGAAACGTCGACGGGTGTCACCAGCCGGATTCCACCCATCCGCCAGGCGATCGACCGCGCCTCTCATCCGGCGTTGTTGATGGTCGATACGATTTCGTCATTGGCCTCGATCGACTACCGGCATGCGGAGTGGGGCGTGGACGTCACCGTCGCCGGCTCGCAGAAGGGGCTGATGCTGCCGCCGGGATTGTCGTTCAACGCGATCAGCGCCAAGGCGCTGGCCGCGAGCAAGCAGGCGCGCCTGCCCAGGTCATATTGGAGCTGGGACGAGATTATCGCGTCGAACCGCCAGGGCTATTTCCCTTACACGCCCGCGACGAACCTTCTCTACGGCTTGCACGAAGCGATCGAAATGCTCCTCGAGGAGGGCCTCGCCAATGTGTTTGCGCGCCACAATCGCCATGCCGAGGCGACGCGTCGCGCAGTGCGGGCGTGGGGGCTCGAGCTCCTTTGCCGCAACCCCGCGGAATACAGCAGCTCGCTGACCGCGATCATGATGCCGGAGGGACACGATGCGGACGCTTTCCGGCGCGACGTGCTGACGCGCTACGACATGTCCCTCGGGATGGGACTGGGACGCCTGCTTGGCCGGGTATTTCGCATCGGCCATCTGGGCTTTTTCAATGACCTCACTTTGTGTGGAACGCTCTGCGGGGTGGAAATGGGCCTCGCGGCCAGTCGCGTCCCGCATCAGCGTGGCGGCGTCGACGCCGCGCTGGCCTATCTCTCCGGCTCGGAGCCAGACTCGCCAAGCACCGCGGAAGATTCTCCGGGTCCCGCACGTGCTGCGGAGCATGCTCTCAACGCCGCGTAGGAATGCGCGCATTCCATCCGCGAACATTCGCGCCGCCCATCGAGGAAACCATCATGCGATCGATCCGATTTGCCGTTCTCGCTTTGCTCGTCGGCGTGTGTCAGCCCGCGCTGGCACAGATGGAGCTCAAGTTCGGCCACGTAGGCGAGCCCGGGTCACTGTTCGACTCGTCGGCGAACGAGTTCGCGAAGCGCGCCAACGCAAAGCTCGGCGATAAAGCGCGCGTGGTGGTGTTTGGATCCAGCCAGCTTGGCGGCGACAAGGAGATGCTGCAGAAGCTCAAGCTGGGAACGTTGGATTTTGCCCTGCCCTCGACGGTCATGTCCTCCGAGGCCGATCTTTTCGGCTTGTTCGAAATGCCGTACCTGGTCAAGGATCGCGCGCACATGGCAAAAATCGAAAGGGAGATTTTCTGGCCGAAGCTGGAACCCGCGGCGGAGGCGAAGGGACTCAAGATACTGGCGGTGTGGGAAAACGGATACCGGCACATCACCAACAGCAAGCGTCCGATCGTCAAGCCGGCCGATCTGCAGGGCATCAAGCTGCGCGTGCCGGAAGGCAAGTGGCGGCTGAAAATGTTTCAGGCCTACGGCGCGAACCCGAGCCCGATGAAGCTTTCCGAAGTTTTCACAGCGCTCTCCACCGGAGTGATGGACGGTGAAGAGAATCCGCTGACACAGATCTACTCGCAGAAATTCCAGGAAGTGCAGTCGTATCTCTCGCTAAGCGGACACGTCTACACGCCGGCATTCGTCGCGGTAGGCATGCGCCGCTTCAACAGCCTGCCGGCCGACGTACGCAAGATCCTGGAAGACACGGCCAAGGAGACGCAGGCGTTCGTTTACGCACAGGCGCAAAAGGAAGACGATGAGCTGCGCGGGAAATTTGCCGCATCGGGGATGAAGGTCAATCAAGTCGACAAGGACGCCTTCATCGCGGCGAGCAAGTCTATCTACGAGGAATACGGGCAGGAAGTGCCCGGCTCGACGGCGCTGATCCAGCAAGCAATTTCGCTCGGTAAATAGCTACCAAGAGTTACGCGCAAAAGACCGTCCATGTCGCTCGATCGCGTACGCCACGTTTACGGTTTCGTGCTCGACGCGATCGTCGTCGTGCTGATGGCCGCCATCGCGATCGAAGTGACGATCGGCGTCGTCTATCGGGCAATCGGGCAATCGCTTTCATGGTACGACGAAGTTGCGGTGATTCTTCTTGCCTGGCTCACCTTCTACGGCTCTGCGCTCGCCGCATTGAGGCGGGCGCATATCGGATTTCCAGGGATCGTGAATTCGCTGAGGCCGCAGCTGCGCCTGCCCGTCGTAATCTTCGGCAAGCTGATCGTCATCAGCTTCATCGCTTTGGTCGGATGGATCGGCTATTCGGTGCTGGAGGTGCTCGCGACGGATTATCTGATCAGCCTGCCCAAGGTCTCCGTGGCCTGGACGCAGTCCGTGATCCCGGTAAGCTGCGCGATGTTCATCCTCGCGGAATTGCTGAATCTGCCGGCTACGCTGAGGGCAGCCCGTGGACTTGAGTCTGTTGCCGCAAGCGACCTTGCGGAAGGTCTTCACTAACATTTCAGGTTAAGCCTGATGCAGATACTGCTGCTTTTCGCGTCGGTCCTGGCGCTGGTGCTGATCGACATTCCCATCGCCATCGCGCTCGGTGTCGTGGCGATCATCGCACTGATTGTTACGCAAGGGACGGCGACGCTGCCGAACGTCGCGATCACCTTGTACAACGGCGCGACCAGCTTCCCGCTGATTGCGATCCCGTTGTTCATCCTTTCCGGTGCGATCATGAACGCCTCGGGGATCTCGAGGCGCCTGATCGCTTTCGCCTCGGCCATCCTCGGATGGATGCGCGGCGGCCTGGCCATCGTATCGATCGGCACCTCGATGTTTTTCGCCGAGATATCCGGGTCCGCCGTTGCGGACGCGGCGGCGCTTGGCGCGATCCTGATCCCGGCCATGAAGAGCCGCGGTTATAGCAAGGAATTTGCAGCGGCGGTGATCTCGTCGTCGGCCACGCTGGCGGTCATCATCCCGCCGTCGATTCCGATGCTGCTCTACGCGGTCATCGCCGAGACATCGGTGGTGAAGCTGTTCGTCTCCGGCATCGTGCCCGGCATCATCGGCGGATTCGGGCTGATGGGCATGGCGTATTGGTTTGCCCGACGCTACCATTTTCCGGTCGAGCAGGCGTTCCGCTGGAGTATCGTGGTGCGAACGTTCAAGGATGCGCTGTGGGCGTTCTTGCTGCCGGTGGTAATCCTTGGGACTATCTTCGGCGGCGTGGTCACCGCCACCGAAGGTGCCGCGGTCGCGGTGGTGGCGTCGCTTTTCATCGGCTTCGTCGTCTATCGCGAGCTCGATCTCAAGATTCTTCACACCGCGATCATCGAAGGGGGCGTGCAGACGGCGGTAGTGATGCTGCTGGTGGCGGCCAGTGCGCTGCTGGGCGTGTACCTGACCGAAACGCATCTCCCGCAGCAGCTCGCGCAAGGCATCCTGGAATTCACGTCGAACAAATGGGCGGTGCTGGCGATTTTGAACGTGCTGTTTCTGATCCTGGGACTCTTCCTGCACTCGGCGGCGGCGATCATTCTCGTCGTACCGGTGGTCATGCCGCTGGTCAGGGCGGTAGGCATCGATCCGGTGCATTTCGGATTGATCGTCACCATCAATCTCGGCATTGGTCAGCAGACGCCGCCGGTGGCGAGCGTGCTGATGACCTGCTGCGCCATCGCCAAGGCCGACATGTGGGAGGTCACCAAGGTCAACGTCTACTTTGTCGCCGTGCTGCTCGCGGTACTGCTCCTGGTGACTTACGTCCCGGTGACCGGCATGGGGCTGGTCAACTTCTTCTACCACTGAAGAGCGCCAAGAATGGCCGACTCGGTTCTGGTGGAGCGCGACGGTCCGGTGGCAACCGTCGTTCTCAACCGCCCCGAGAGCTTGAACGCGTTGTCGGAGTCGTCGTGGCGGGAGCTCGGGCGCGGGATGCGCGAACTTTCGCTGGAACCCGATCTGCGCTGCGTGATCCTGCGCGGCGCGGGCAGCAAAGCGTTCGGTGCCGGCGCCGACATTACCGAGTTTCCGCAAGTGCGCTCGGATGCCGCGGAAGGCCGCGTCTACGGCGAGCTGATCCATTCGACCATGCAGGCGATCGGCGAGTGCATCCATCCGACGATCGCGATGATCCACGGCGCATGCGTCGGCGGCGGCCTCGAAGTCGCGTTGATGTGCGACCTTCGCATCTGCGGCGAGTCGAGCCGCTTCGGTATTCCGATCAACCGCCTCGGACTCACCATGGGCTACGGCGAATTGAGCGGGCTCCTGTCGGTGGTCGGTCCCGCCGTAGCGCTCGAGATCCTGCTCGAGGGGCGGATCTTCGGCGCGCAGGAGGCGCGTGAAAAGGGACTGGTGCAGCGCGTGGTCCCCGACGAGTCCGTCGAGACGGAAGCGCGCGCAAGCGCGGAGCGGATCGCTGCAGGTGCACCTCTGGTCGCGCGCTGGCACAAGCGCTTCATTCGACGCCTGTATCCACCGCAGCAACTTTCCGCGGACGATTGGAGCGAAGGCTTCGCCTGCTTCGACACCGCGGATTATCGCGAAGGATTGCGCGCGTTCCTGAACAAGCAGGTTCCGCGTTTTAGCGGTCGATAATGGCCGCGCTCGCCGGAATCAGGGTGATCGAGCTCGCGCATATCATGTCCGGCCCGACGGCGGGCATGCTGCTCGCGGACCTGGGCGCCGACGTCATCAAGGTCGAGAAAATACCCGGTGGCGACGACACTCGCCGCTTTACTCCTCCCGAAGTCAACGGCGAAGCCAGCGCGTTCATGATGATGAACCGCAACAAGCGCGGCATTGCGCTAGATCTCAAGCAGAGCGCGGCCTGTGATGCCTTGCATCGCCTGATCGATGTCGCCGACGTCGTCATCGAAAACTTTCGTGTCGGAACGCTCGACAAGCTGGGGCTGGGTTACGAGGTCTTGCGCCGAACCAATCCGGCGCTGATCTATTGCGCGATATCCGGCTACGGCAGAACCGGGCCCGATGCGAACAAAGGCGGCTTCGATCTGGTGGCGCAGGGATTAAGCGGCCTGATGCGCATCACCGGCGAGCCTGGCGGCCCGCCAACCAAAGTCGGCTCGCCCGTGACCGACATCAACGCGGGGATCCTGGCGGCGCTGGGCATCGTCGCGGCTTATGTTCATCGACTGCGCACCGGTCAGGGACAGTTGGTCGACACTTCGCTCCTCGAAGCCGGTGTGATGCAGACGTTCTGGCAAAGCGCCATTTTTCTGGGCAGCGGTAAACAGATCGGGCCGCTGGGCTCGGCTCATCCGCTGACCGCCCCGTATCAGGCCTTCGCGACGCAGGACGGCTGGATCACGATTGGCGCGTCCAATCAGTCCAATTACGAGCGCTTGACGCAGGTGCTCGAGGCGCCGGAGCTTCTCGCCGACGAACGATTCCGCGACAACGCGTCGCGCATGGCCAACCTTCGCGCACTAGTCGAGCTGATCGCGCTGCGCTTCAAGCGCAGGCCGTCGTCGGAATGGCTCGCGGCGCTGGCCGCGGTCGGCGTTCCCGCGGGTCCGGTGTTGACCATTGCTGAAATGCTGGAGCACCCGCAGGTGCTCGCCCGCGACATGGTTGTCGAAACGACGCATCCGAAGGCGGGCAAGGTCCGCGCCATCGGCTGTCCCGTCAAGCTCTCCGAAACGCCTGCCCGGGTATCGCGTGCTGCGCCGCTATTTGGGCAGCACACCCGTGAAGTACTCGAGCAAGTCGGACTGACTACCACGGAGATTGACGGGCTTATCCAGACCCGGGCGGCGATTCAAAGCCCGGTTGGAGCAGACTGACCTCAGAGATTGCAGAACATCAAGTCGAACTCGACGTCCCCATCGTATACCGCTCCGCGATCCATGCCCGCAATGCCCAGAAATCGGATGTTCAGCGCGTACTTGTTGGCGCTGATTTCGGGCACGCACGACAGGTCGTCGGTGAGGGACAATCGAAGCAACTGCGCTACTTTGGCGGTGGTAAGCATGAGCTGGAATACACCGTGAACGGCAGTGTGCCTCCCCGTCTTGCCGTTTTCGCGCAGGATGCGCAGGACGATCGACAAGCCTTCATGGATCGGAAGCAGCGGCGTAAGCCAGGCTTCCAGGTCGTGCTGCCGCGTTACCGGATCCAGATGCAGCCAGTAGTGAAACGCCGGCAGATCGAATTCCGACACGCCTCCCGGCAGGGCGGTGCGCTGCTTGATCGCCATGAGCCATTCGTTATCGCGAAGGTGCGCGCCGACTTTGCCGCTCTGCGCCAGCAGCCGCGCACTTACCTTGTCGACTTCATCGAGCAGCGCGTCGAGCGCTTCGTGCTTGATGGCGGGGTTATCCTTGAGCGGCGTGAGCAGCTGGCGCTGTCGCTCGAGCTCCTGCAGGATGTCGGTCTTGAGATCGGCTCTCGACGACACGTCGGCGATCTCGAACAGCGCGAGCAGCGCGGCGTGGTGATCCGTCGGCGCCGTCGCCGCGTTGAAGAACAGAGCGCGACGATACAGATCCTCGAGCCGCATCATGGTTCGTATGCGCTCGTTCAGCGGGTGTTCGTAGCGGATCACGTCAGGGTCGGCGCCAAGGGACTGCGACATTCTGCTCCAAGTGCGGTCCTTGGGGATTTAACGGCCGCATCGCGGCTTACATTGCGCGGCGACGGTCCGCCGCGAGCTCTTTGTACCGCCGATCGAGTTCGGCGACTTGCGGCGCAATGGCATCGGGCGGCCCGCTGTTGTCGAGAACGTCGTCCGCGTCCCGAAGCCGGGCAACGCGATCGAGCTGGGTCGCCATGATGGCACGCACCTCCGCGGGAGTAAGCCCGCTGCGGACGACGACTCGACGAATCTGCTCGTCCTCGGGGCAATCGACCACCAGAACTCTGTCGACCTGGTTGGCGAGGCCGCCGCGCTCGAGAAGCAGGGGAATGACCGCAACGCCATAGACGCCGCGCCATGCGGCCATCTCCCGATAGAGCTCGCGCCTGATCAGCGGGTGCACGGCGGCCTCGAGCCGCGCTCGCGCCTCCGGGTCGGCAAAAGCACGGCGGCGAAGCTCCGCCCGATCCAGCTCGCCGGACGGCAGCAGGACTCCGGGATCGAATGC
>DASZZK010000410.1:0-3497 GCA_035544975.1 Casimicrobiaceae bacterium
ATGCGCGCGTCCCGATCGGCGCCGCTTTTGCGCCGCCGCGTCAACGGCGTCCTTCTTCTCGATAAACCCGTCGGGCTGTCTTCCAACGCCGCATTGCAGCAGGCGAAGCGCCGGTTTCGCGCCGAAAAGGCGGGGCACACCGGAACGCTCGATCCGCTGGCAAGCGGCTTGTTGCCGATCTGTTTCGGTGAAGCGACCAAGTTCGCGCACATGTTGCTCGACGCCGACAAGACCTATGCCGCAACCGTCCGGTTTGGTGCGACCACGACCACGGGCGATGCGGAAGGCGAGGTGTCGCAAAGGCGCGATGTGGCGGTGACGCGGCAGGAAATCGAGGCGGTGCTGCCCCGCTTCATCGGCCGCATCACGCAAATTCCGCCACGTTACGCCGCCCTCAAGTTTCAGGGCCGCAACTATTACGAATATGCTCGCGAAGGCATCGAGATCCCACGTCCCGGACGCGAAGTCGTCGTGCATTCGATGACGCTCGACGCGTGGACGCTTCCCGACGCGTGTCTCACGATTCGCTGCGGCAAGGGAACTTACGTGCGCGCACTCGCTGAGGACATCGGATCGGCGCTCGGCTGCGGCGCGCACCTGGCGGCGCTGCGCAGAATCGAGACCGGCGGGCTGCGCTTAAGCGCAAGCTGCACTCTGGAGACGCTTGCCGGCTTAAGCGACGACGAATGCGACGCCCGCCTGCTTCCTCCGGACACGTTGGTCGCGCCACTGCCCCGGATCGACCTCGAGGCGAGCGAGGCGCTGCGCTTCGCGCAAGGCCAGGCGCTCACGCGCGCGGAGCTTCGCGACGCCACCTACCGCGTCTACGCCGCCGATGGCTTTGCCGGTATCGGAGTGGCGATCGACGGAACGCTGCGTCCGCGCAGACTGACTGCCGCAGCGGCATCCGACGCGGCTTTCGACGGCATACTTGTGCCTGCCGGCAGTGAACTTTTGTAACCGAATACCACCGTCAGGCTGAACCGCTAGCTCATCCGCGAATCGCTTGAATCCTAAGCACTTTTCAAGTTACAATTCCGCTCTTTCGCGAAAGTTGGAGTACCACAGCATGTCAGTTACGGTTCAGGACAAGGCGAAGGTCATCGCCGAGCATCAGCGCGCAACCGGCGACACCGGGTCGCCCGAAGTGCAGATCGCGCTGTTGACCGCGCGCATCAATGGCCTCAATGATCATTTCAAGAGCAATGTCAAAGACCATCACTCGCGGCGCGGTCTGCTGCGGATGGTGTCGCGGCGGCGCAAGCTGCTCGACTATTTGAAGACCCGCAATACCGACAGTTACCGCGTACTGATCGAGAAGTTGGGGCTGCGCAAGTAGCATCCGCGCCGCCATCTCCTGCCAATGGCTGCACCTCCGGTGAAAACTGAGGTGACAACTGAGACGGCCATTGTTGCTTTCGGACCCCGAGGATAAACGTGCCAACCGCAACCAAGAAATCGATACCTTATGGGCAGCACACACTGACGCTGGAAACCGGCGAGATTGCTCGCCAGGCAGGCGGCGCTGTGCTAGTGAGCCTTGGCGACAGCGTGGTTCTGGTGACCGCCGTCGCCGCCAAGAAGGCCAAGGCCGGGCAGGACTTTTTCCCCTTGACCGTCGACTACCAGGAAAAAACCTATGCCGCCGGACGTATTCCGGGCGGCTTTTTCAAGCGCGAAGGACGGCCGTCGGAAAAGGAAACGCTGACCAGCCGCCTGATCGATCGTCCCATCCGGCCGCTTTTCCCGGATGCGTTCTACAACGAAGTGCAGGTGGTCGCGACGGTGATGTCGGTCGATCCCGAAATCGACCCCGATATCCCGGCGCTGATCGGCGCGTCGGCGGCAATCGCACTGTCCGGCATGCCTTTTGACGGTCCGATCGGTGCGGCGCGCGTGGGTTACGTCGACGACCAGTACGTGCTCAATCCGAGCAAGACGGAGCTGATGACAACATCCAGGCTCAATCTCATCGTCGCGGGTACCGAGGCTGCGGTACTGATGGTCGAGTCTGAAGCGAAAGAGCTGACCGAAGAGGTCATGCTCGGCGCCGTGGTATTCGGCCACCAGCAGCAGCAGGCAGTGATCAACCTGATCCACGAGCTGGTCGAAGAGGCAGGCAAGCCGCTTTGGGACTGGCAGGCCGAGCCGAAGGACCAGGCGCTGGTCGACAAGGTGACGCAGTTGGCGGAAAGCGATCTTCGCGCCGCCTACGCGCTGCATCAGAAGCAGGCGCGCCAGCAGCGGCTGAAGGAAATCGCGGCCAAGGTCGAGGCGGAATGCATTCCCGCCGACGCCCCTCCCGGCTACGCGAACCAGGTCAGAAATTTCCTGTTCGACCTCGAAGCGAAGCACGTTCGCAACGACATCCTGTCGGGAGAGCCGCGCATCGACGGCCGCGACACCCGCACCGTCCGCCCGATTTCGATTCGAACGAGCTTGTTGCCGCGCACGCATGGCTCCGCGCTGTTTACCCGCGGGGAAACGCAGGCGGTGGTCGTAGCGACGCTGGGCACCGCGCGCGACGAACAGATCATCGACGCGCTGATGGGCGAATATCGCGATCGTTTCATGTTCCATTACAACATGCCGCCCTACGCAACCGGTGAAACCGGGCGCGTCGGCAGCCCGAAGCGGCGCGAAATCGGTCACGGACGCCTCGCCAAGCGGGCATTGGTCGCCGTGCTCCCGACCGCCGACGAGTTCGCTTACTCGATTCGCGTTGTCTCCGAGATCACCGAGTCCAACGGCAGCTCCTCGATGGCATCGGTTTGTGGCGCGAGCCTGGCGCTGATGGATGCCGGCGTTCCGCTCAAGGCGCACGTCGCGGGCATCGCGATGGGCCTGATCAAGGACGGCAACCGTTTCGCGGTGCTCTCGGACATTCTCGGCGACGAGGATCATCTGGGTGACATGGATTTCAAGGTTGCGGGAACCGATCGAGGCGTTACCGCGTTGCAGATGGACATCAAGATTCAGGGCATCACCAAGGAAATCATGGCGGTCGCGCTGTCGCAGGCAAAAGAAGGCCGTCTGCACATTCTGCAGCATATGCAGGAGGCGATGCCGCACGCGCGCACCGAGATTTCGCAGCACGCGCCGCGCATGATGACGTTCAAGATCAATCCCGAAAAGATCCGCGACGTGATCGGCAAGGGCGGCGCGGTCATCCGTGCGCTGACCGAGGAGACCGGCACCACCATCGATATTCAGGATGACGGCATGGTCACCATCGCGTCGGTCAATGCCGACGCGTGCAACGCGGCCAAGAAACGCATCGAGGACATTACCGCCGATGTCGAAGTCGGACGCATCTACGAGGGAACGGTCCTGCGCCTGCTCGACTTCGGCGCGATCGTGCAGGTGCTCCCGGGCAAGGACGGGCTGCTGCACATCTCGCAGATCGCCAAGGAGCGCGTCAACCAGGTGTCCGACTACGTCAAGGAAGGGCAGGTGGTCAAGGTCAAGGTGCTCGAGGCCGATGACAAGGGCCGGCT
>DASZZK010000411.1:0-7387 GCA_035544975.1 Casimicrobiaceae bacterium
AGTGACCGACTCGGCCAACAAGAAATTCCTGCCGACGCTGTCGCCGATCCAAGATGGTTGGTTTTCGTCCAACTTTGGCTGGCGCGTCGATCCGTTCAATGGAGAGAAAAGCTTTCATGAGGGGATCGACTTTCCGGCCGAGGCCGGAACCACGATCGACGCCGCCGCGAGCGGCAAGGTCATCTTCGCGGACGTCCATCCCGCCTATGGTAAAATGCTGGAGATCGATCATGGCAATGGGCTGCTCAGCCGCTACGCGCATTGCTCGACACTGCTGGTCAAGGAGGGCGACCTCGTTATTCGGGGCCAGCGCGTAGCGACAGTAGGATCGACCGGCCGATCGACCGGCCCGCATCTGCACTTCGAGGTGCGTTTGAACGGTGTCCCGCAGAATCCGGCGCGGTTCCTGCAACCCACGGGCTAGGGCGAGTAGCGGGCTCTCTTCGCCATCACGTTTTTCGGCCCTAGGCAGCCGATTGGACAGGTAGGGGTGAGGGGGTCCTCACCCCTTGTTTTTTTGCCCGGCGGCTTGAGATACCGACTTCATGATCCCCAACATTCTTACCAAGATCTTCGGCAGCCGGAACGAGCGGCTTCTGAAGCAATACGCGCAGGTCGTCCAAGAGATCAATGCGCTGGAGCCCGCGATTGCCGCGCTGTCGGACGACGAGCTGAAGGCGAAGACGCCGACGCTCAAGGAGCGCGTCGCGAAGGGCGAAACGCTCGACGCGGTCATGCCCGAGGCGTTCGCGGTGGTGCGTGAAGCCAGCAAGCGCACCTTGCAGATGCGCCACTTCGACATGCAGCTGATCGGCGGTATGGGCCTGCACTACGGGAAGATCGCCGAAATGCGCACCGGCGAGGGCAAGACGCTGGTCGCTACATTGCCCGCATACCTCAATGCGTTGACCGGCCGCGGCGTTCACATCGTCACGGTCAACGATTACCTCGCCCAGCGCGATGCCGACTGGATGGGACGGATCTACCGTTTCCTGGGATTGACCGTCGGCGTCAACCTGTCGCAGATGAGCCACGACCTCAAGCAGGCGGCGTATGCGGCGGATATCACGTACGGCACCAACAACGAATTCGGTTTCGACTACCTGCGCGACAACATGGTCTTCCATGCGTCGGAAAAAGTGCAGCGCGGTCTCGTCTATGCCATCGTCGACGAAGTCGACTCCATCCTGATCGACGAAGCGCGCACGCCGTTGATCATCTCCGGCCAGGCCGACGACAACGTCGATCTCTATTACCGGTTGAACGAGCTCGCGCCCAAGCTCATTCGGCAGGAGGAGGAGCAGGGGAAGGGCGACTATTGGGTCGATGAGAAAGCGCACCAGGTATTGCTGTCGGAGGAAGGCCACGAGCACGCCGAAGGAATTCTCTATCAGGCCGGGCTGCTGCCGGCCGGCAGCAGCCTTTACGACGCTCACAACATTTCGCTGGTGCACCATCTGTATGCGGCGCTTCGCGCGCATGCGCTTTTTCATCGCGACCAGCACTACGTGGTGCAGGACGGCGAAGTCATCATCGTCGACGAATTCACCGGGCGACTCATGTCCGGGCGCCGCTGGTCCGACGGGCTGCATCAAGCGGTCGAAGCCAAGGAAGGGGTGGCCATCCAGCGCGAGAACCAGACGCTGGCCTCGATCACGTTTCAGAATTACTTCCGGATGTACGCGAAGCTGGCCGGCATGACCGGCACGGCAGACACGGAAGCTTTCGAGTTTCAGCAGATCTACCATTTGGAAACGATGGTGATCCCGACCAATCTGCCGATGATCCGGAAAGACGAGAACGACCTCGTTTTCCGGACCTTCCAGGAAAAAGCCGACGCGATCGTCAGCGATATCAAGGATTGCTACCATCGCGGCCAACCGGTGCTGGTCGGCACGACATCGATCGAGAATTCCGAGGTGCTCGCGGCAATCCTCGACAAGCAGAAGCTCCCGCATCAGGTGCTCAACGCCAAGCAGCACGCCCGCGAGGCGGAGATCGTGGCCCAGGCCGGCCGGCCGAAAATGGTCACTATCGCGACCAACATGGCCGGCCGCGGCACCGACATCGTGTTGGGCGGCGCGGTCGAGCCGCAAATCCTACTCCTGCGGGAAGACGAAACCGTGCCGCAGACCGAGCGGGATCTGCGCATCGGCAAGATGCGCGGCGATTGGCAGGTCCTTCACGATCAGGTCATCGCCGCCGGCGGGCTGCACATTGTCGGCACCGAGCGCCATGAGTCGCGGCGTATCGACAACCAGCTGCGCGGCCGCTCGGGACGCCAGGGCGACCCGGGCTCGTCGCGCTTCTATCTGTCGCTCGAGGATCCCCTCCTGCGCATTTTCGGCGGCGAGCGCCTCTCGGGGATCATGCAGCGCCTGAAAATGCCCGAGGGCGAGCCGATCGAACATACCATCGTCAACCGTTCGATCGCCAAGGCTCAGACTCGCGTCGAGTCACGCAACTTCGACATCCGCAAGCAGCTGCTGGAATACGATGACGTCGCCAACGATCAACGTCGCGTGATCTATCAGCAGCGTAACGAATTGCTCGAGACCGACGACGTGTCGGAAACCATACGCAACATGATCGAGGGCCAGATCGAGGACACCGCGCGCCTGTCGATCCCGCCCGAGTCGGTCGAGGAGCAGTGGGACATTCCCGGCCTCAAGTCGACGCTCGCCGCCGACTACCAACTCGAGGTGCCGTTCGACGAGTGGCTCAAGGCCGAGCCCGAGCTGTCGGATGAGAATGTGCGTGAGCGCGTGCGCGAGGCCGCGAAAAAACAATACGAGGCCAAACTGGAGCTGGTCGGCCCCGAGATGTTCCACAAGTTCGAACGCAACCTGATGCTGCAATCGGTCGACCAGCACTGGCGTGAGCACCTCGCCGCGCTCGATCACCTGCGTCAGGGCATACATCTGCGCGGCTACGCGCAAAAGAACCCGAAACAGGAATATAAACGGGAAGCGTTCGAGCTCTTCTCGGACATGCTCGATCGCATCAAGCAGGACGTCGTCAAGATCGTGCTCACGGTGCGGGTCCAAACCCCGGAGGATGTCCAGGCAGTCGAGGAGCCGGCCCCGGTATCGAACGTGCGCTACCAGCACGCCGATTACGAGCAGGCGCTGGCCGCGGCTCCCGACGATCCGCCACTGGCGACGGCACCGCCACCGTTTACCCGCGCCGGGCAGAAGGTCGGCCGCAACGACATGTGTCCGTGCGGATCGGGAAAGAAGTACAAGCACTGTCACGGCCGGCTCGCTTGATCTCGGGAGCCTGCGGCGGGCGCTTAGCTTCGTCGTTCGCTTGGTTCACGGCGCACCGGCGCCTGGCGCCTTGCTTTTCATTCACCGTGGCGGCCTGGATGGTCATGACTCTGCGGTAGAATTCGCGCAGGTCGAACGCCCGTCGCCGAACCGATGCCGGTCAACTACATTCCGCCGACGCGAGAGCAATTGCTTCCTGTGCGCGGCATCACGCTCGGCACGGCCGCGGCCGGCATCAAGCGTTGGACGCGCGATGACGTCCTGCTGGTCAAGCTCTCGCCCGGCAGCCATGCGTCGGGTGTATTCACGCAAAACCAGTTCTGCGCCGCACCCGTTATTGTCTGCCGTGAGCATCTGGCGCAGGAAAGACCGACGCGAGCGCTGCTGATCAACGCCGGCAATGCCAACGCCGGCACCGGCGACGCGGGGCTCGCGGCCGCGCGACTCACCTGCGCCGCCGTTGCGAGCCAGATGGATTGTGCGCCGGAGGAGGTTTTGCCGTTCTCGACCGGCGTAATCATGGAGCCGCTGCCGGTCGAGAAGATTGTCGACGCCTTGCCGCGCTGCGCTGCCGCGTTGACGCCCGGCGGATGGTACGCGGCGGTGCGCGCGATCATGACCACCGACACCGTGCCCAAGGGCGCGTCGCGCCGCATCGACGTCGACGCGACGACGGTAACGGTCACGGGCATCGCCAAAGGCGCCGGCATGATGGCCCCGAACATGGCGACCATGCTCGCGTTTGTCGCGACCGATGCTCCGATTGCGCCCGCTTTGCTCCGCGACCTCGCCGCAGAAATCGCCGACGTTTCATTCAATCGTGTGACGATCGACGGCGACACGTCGACCAACGACAGCTTCGTGATGATGGCATCCGCGCAGGCGCCGCTGCGGCCGATCGAGCGCTCGGATGACCCGCGTCTCGTGGTGGTGCGCGCTGCGCTGGAGGAAGTTGCCGTGGAGCTTTCGCAGGCGATCGTGCGCGACGGGGAGGGTGCGACCAAATTCATCACCATTACCGTCGAAGGTGGACGCGACACTTCCGAGTGCGACCGGGTGGCCCGCACGATCGCTCATTCGCCGCTGGTCAAGACCGCGTTCTTCGCATCGGACCCCAACTTGGGTCGCATCGTCTGTGCCATCGGCAACGCCGGCATAGTCGACCTCGATCCGAGGGGCGTATCGTTCTGGCTCGACGAAGTTCTTGTGGTCGCCGACGGTGGTCGCGCGGGCTCGTACCGCGAGGAGGACGGACAGCGGGTCATGGCCAAGCCCGAAATCAGCGTCCGTGTTTCACTGGGCCGCGGCAAAGCGGCAACGACCATCTGGACGTGCGATTTTTCGCATGGATACGTAAGCATCAACGCGGACTATCGAAGTTGAAGTTGAAGGCGCCTCTGTCCAACCGCGATTCCTTGCAAGCGCTCCTGGCGCGCGCCGAGGCCGTGCTCGCACGCCTCGAATCGCTGCTGCCGGCGCCCTTGCCGGAGCCGAATTGGAAAGCGCGCGCGTTTCGCTGGCGCAAGCGGGGCCAGCGCGGCTACCTGCATGCGGTGATGCATCCGCACGTGATTCGCCTTGACGATCTGGTTGCGATCGACGAGCACAAGCGTGTGATCGATGCCAACACGCGCCAGTTTCTCGCCGGCCTGCCCGCCAACAACGTGCTGCTCACGGGTTCTCGCGGCACCGGCAAGTCGTCGCTGGTCAAAGCGATGCTGGCCAAGTACGGCAACAAGGGTCTGCGCCTGATCGAGGTGGATAAGGGTGACCTGGTCGATCTGCCCGACATCGTCGACCTGATCGCAGACCGTAGCGAGCGATTCCTCGTCTTCTGTGACGACCTGTCGTTCGACGCCAACGAGCCGGGCCACAAGGCGCTCAAGGTGATGCTCGACGGTACGATCGCCGTGGCGTCGTCGAACGTGCTTATCTACGCGACGTCGAACCGCAGGCATTTGCTGCCCGAGTATTTCAGCGAGAACCTGGAAACGCGACACGTTGGCGAGGAAGTTCATCCGGGCGAGTCGGTCGAGGAGAAGACTTCACTCTCCGAGCGATTCGGGCTGTGGATTTCGTTCTATCCGTTCAGCCAGGACGATTATCTCGCTGCGGTCGACGGCTGGCTCGCGTACCACGGTGTTTCGCTTCCGCGACAAAGCAAAGCGGTCGACGCGCTGCATCGCGACGCGATCCAGTTCGCTCTGCAGCGTGGATCGCGCAGCGGACGCGTCGCATGGCAATTCGCGCGCGATCGCGCGGGCGCATCGGCGCTTCACGTCCATAAGGACAGGGGCCGTGCGCAGGCGGGCGGGCGCGCTCCCCGCAAGAGGTGAGCGACCTGAACGATGGTCACGTCCTGCGTGTCGCGGCGGCGGTCCTGGTGCGCGACGACGGCAAAGTGCTGCTCGCGCAGCGCCTGCCCGGGACACCCTATCCAGGCTACTGGGAGTTTCCGGGTGGAAAACTCAAAGCCGGCGAATCCGCGCGCGATGCGCTGGTGCGCGAGCTCGATGAAGAGCTGGGGATCACGCTCACGCGCGCCGTGCCTTGGCTGGTGCAGCGCTATGTCTATCCGCATGCGCACGTAGAGCTCAGTTTTTTTCGTGTCTTCGGCTGGAGCGGAAATCCGCGAGGCCGCGATGGCCAGACACTCGCCTGGCAAACACCCGGGGCATTCGACGTCGCGCCGCTATTGCCCGCCAATGCAGTCGTGTTGCGCTCGCTGGAGCTGCCGAGCGTCTATGCGATCTCGATGGCGGAGGACCTCGGCGTCGGGCCCTTTCTCACGCGCGCCAGGAGCGCGATCGACGGCGGTCTCAAGCTCATCCAATTGCGCGAAAAATCCTTCACCGAGGAGAAACTTACTCGATTCGCGAAGCAACTCCTTCCCCTCGGGCAATCGAGCGGCGCACGAATTTTGCTCAATGGCGACACCGATCTCGCGCGCCGACTCGGTTGCGCGGGAGTGCACTGGACCTCGGCGCGTCTGTTGGCCGCGCAAGGACGGCCGACCGAAATGCTTTGCGCGGCATCGTGCCACGACGAGGTCGAGCTCGCGCGCGCGGTCGAGGTGGGTGTCGATTTCGTGGTGCTGGGCCCGGTGCTACCGACGCCCACGCATGCGACGGTACCGCCCCTCGGGTGGAAACGCTTCGAGGAGCTGGCGCGAGGGATGCCCTTGCCGGTCTACGCGCTCGGCGGGCTCGTACGCGCCGATCTCGAACAGGCAATGCTGCACGGGGCGCACGGGGTCGCGCTTCGGCGCGGCGCGTGGAACACAGGTCAGGAAGTGCCGGCCCCGGGCTCCGAGTCATCCGGCTCCGTTGGATCCTCGGCCACCGGCGCGCGATAGGACTCGGACGCCCAAGCGCCCAGATCGATCAACTTGCAGCGTTCGGAACAGAACGGCCGGAAGCGGTTCTCCGTGGTCCACTCGGCAGCTTTCGCGCATTGCGGGCAGGGCACGCTGCGTCGTCGGGGCGTCATGGCTCGGTCCTCGGTGGTTATTGGACGCTGTCCAGCGCCAGATCGAGTACTCGAGCGACGTGCAGTGCGTCGCGCCCCGTCCCGTCGGCAATCTGATGGCGGCAACTGAATCCATCGGCGACGATCAGGGTTTCGGGCGCCGCGGCGCGTATCGCCGGCAACAAGCTAAGTTCAGCCATTTTCATCGACACGTCGAAGTGTTTCGCTTCGTATCCGAATGCGCCCGCCATCCCGCAGCAGCTCGATTCGACCACCCGCGTCTTCAGTCCCGGAATCCATTCCAGGACGGTTCTTGCCGCCTCGAAAGCGGCAAACGCTTTCTGATGGCAATGCCCGTGCAGTAGTGCATCGGAACTCGGCAACGACTTGAGTTTGAGCGAGAGCCGTCCGGCGGCCTTCTCGCGCACCAGAAATTCCTCGAACAGCAGCGCGTTTCGCGCGAGCAGGTGCGCGTCCTCGCCGAAGCGATAGGTCAGGAATTCGTCGCGCAGGGTGAGCAGGCACGGCGGCTCCAGGCCTACGATGGCGACACCCCGGTGCACGTAGGGGAGCAGCGCATCGAGTGTGCGCCGCGCTTCGTTGCGCGCCTGCTCGACCATTCCCGCGGCGAGGAAAGTGCGGCCGCAGCA
>DASZZK010000412.1:0-6738 GCA_035544975.1 Casimicrobiaceae bacterium
GCGACAACCGGCGTGATTTCGGCATGCTCGCGGGTCAGTGCACGGTAGCGATCGAGATCGCGCGCCGCGTCCTCGGCGCCGAGCAGTCCGTCAAGCTCCTCGAGCCGAGTCGCGAGTTGTGTGAGTTTGATCGAGAGAGAAGGTTTCATAAATATCGTTCCCGCTGTGTTGCTAACTGAGCGGGAATCCAGTGGCGTTAGTCAAACTTCCGCGGCGTTTCAAAGACGCTTGGTCGCCGCTCAGTTACCAATACAGCGGGGATGACGCATCCGATTGCCAGGAGCGGATCGCTGCGCGCTCCGCTCCGTGGGCGGATGCGTCAGCTAAGGCTCGTCGGGGAGCTGGTAGATGTGGTGCAGGAGCGCGAGCAGCTCGGCGCGCTCGGCCTCGCCGGCGCGGTTGAGCGCCTGGGTCGGCGCGTGCAGAAACTTGTTGGTGAGCCCTCGCGCGAGTGCTTCGAGCACCTGCTCCGGCGGCGCACCGCCGGCGAGCAGACGGCGGGCGCGCTCGAGCTCGGCGACGCGAAGCTGATCATGATGTCCCTGCAGCGCCGCGATCGTTGGCACCACCGAGCGGCCTTCGAGCCAGCGCAGAAAGTTCGCGGCCTGGTCGGCGATCATTGCTTCGGCCTCGCGCACCGCCTCGACCCGGATTTGCAGGTTGTCCTTGATGATGTTGGATAGATCGTCAATGGTATACAGAAACACGTCGTCGAGCTCGGCAGCTTCCGGTTCGACGTCGCGCGGCACTGCCAGATCGACGATGAACATCGGCGCATGCCGCCGCGCCTTGATCGCCCGCTCCAGCATTCCCTTGCCGAGTATGGGCAGCGAGCTTGCGGTGGAGCTGACGATGATGTCGAACTGCGCCAGGCGCTCCGGCAACTCGGTGAGCGCGATCGCATCGGCCGAAAATCGCGCCGCGAGCTGCGCGCCGCGCTCCAGCGTGCGGTTGGCGACGGTGATCGATTTCGGCGTTCTCGCGGCGAAATGCGTAGCCGCGAGATCGATCATGTCGCCGGCCCCGATCAGGAGCACGCGCTGCTCGGAGATCGACGGAAAAATCCGCTCCGCCAAGCGCACCGCGGCGGCGGCCATGGAAATCGACGCGCTGCCGATATCGGTGTTGGTGCGAACATTCTTGGCCACCGCGAATGTCCGCTGGAAAAGCCTGTTCAACACCAACCCCAGCGAGCCCGCGGCCTCGGCGGTCTTCACCGCCTGCTTCATCTGGCCGAGAATCTGCGGCTCGCCCAGCACCATCGAGTCGAGCCCGCTGGCGACGCGAAACGCGTGCGGCACCGCCTTGTCCTGCGCCAGCGTGTAGAGGTGCGGCGACAGCGTTGCGGTGGTCACGCCGTGAAAATCCTCCAGCCAGCGCACGACCGCTTCGGCATCCGCACCATGAAAGTACACCTCGGTGCGATTGCAGGTGGAAAGTATCGCCGCCTCCTTGACCGTCGGACAGCCGATCAGGTCGCGCAAGGCCGGTCCCAGCGACTCCATCTGGAACACGATCCGCTCCCGCACCTTGACCGGCGCAGTCGCATGATTGAGGCCAAGGGCGTAAAGGGGCATGGGTTTGGCTTACTTTCGTACCACAAGTCTCTGATATTTTAGCGCAATACGAAGAATCCTGCCGTTCGGACCCTTAAAGCCGTCGTCGATCAGCGCCCGCCTCCAGCCCACGGAGCAAATCGAAGAAAGCGCGGACCTGATTGGGTCCGTCGAGCCTTGCGCCGACAAAAAACGACGGCGCGGGCGGCGTGGTGCCGAGCGAATGCTTGGTGCAAAAGCGATCGGCGTAGCGCTGCCACGTGGCGTCGTAGTTGCCTCGCGACGCGTGAACAAGGCCCAGGTCGGCGGCGATTCCCAGCCGGAAACCCGCCCGCGACGCTCTCAGGCTCCAGTCGATGTCTCCGAGGTGAAATCCATCGAACAAGGCGGCGTCGAACGGAACGGCCTTCAACACCTCTCGCCGTGCGGCCAGGAACACGCCGTCGAGCGCGGTGATGTCGCCTGCGACGGCTCGGTGATCGAGAAGGTCGACCTGCCACTGCGCATCGTTCGGTGAGTGGTGGGTGATCCAGCCGCGCAGATGTGGATGCCCGCTCCAGCCGACGGTCGGTCCCGCGGCGCGCGTGCTGCCGACGACGCCCAACGCGTCGAATGAGCGCAGGTGATCGAACAGGCGCGCGGCAAAGTCGTCGGCCAGCACGTCGACATCGTCGTGCGACAGGACGATGACATCGGCGACGCTGTTGCGCACTGCCCAGTTATAAGCCTCGGCAAGCGAGCGAGCGTTACGGATGGAGATGACTTCGTGCGGAACGCGCGCAAGAAGCTTGCGATAGAGCGCCACCGCGCGATCGTGCTTGGCGTCATCGATCGAACAGATGACCACGCTGACGAATCCTGGCTTCGCATCCAGCGCCAGTCGCGGCGTCGCGGCGATCGGATCACCCTCGCGTACGCATTCGGCAATGGTCGCGACGCAATAGCCCGCGGCGTCGAACAGCATCGGGTCGCGCGACCACGCGCCGTGAAACGACCGCGCCGCGGCCATGCGATCCCCGAGGCGCTTTTGCATCAGGCCAAGGTTGAAATGAGCGTCCGGCCACGCCGGCTCGCGCGCCAGGACTTCGCGATACGTATCGGCGGCCGCAGCGCACTGATCCAGACGCGCGTAAGCGTTGGCGAGCTCGAGCCAGGCGCTCGTCAATGCAGGGCGAACCGCGACCGCGTCGCGCAGGGCGACGATTGCCGCGGCATGGTCCCGCCGAAGATTGGCAAGGGCACCGCGAAGATGGAGCGCGTCGGCATCGCGCGGCGCGCGTGCGAGTGCTTCATCGACGATCGCGCCGGCCGCGTCCAGCGCGCCCTGCCGCATCAGTTCACGCGCACGCGCGAGCTCGCCCGACGCTTCGTTGCCACTACCCGCACTCATGCCTTGATGAATTCCTGCTTGCCGCCCAGCCAGCGCTCCAGATGCGCCTGCGCTGCGCCCGGCTCCCGCCGCAGCAGCTCGTCGGCGGCGTTGCGCGCCTGCTCGATCAGCTTCACGTCGCGCTCGAGATCGGCGAAGCGCAGGAGCGGCACGCCCGATTGGCGCGCGCCGAGGAATTCGCCCGGACCGCGAATCAGCAAATCCTGCCGCGCGATCTCGAAGCCATCGCTGTTCTCGTAGATCACTTTGAGCCGAGCCTTGGCCATCTCCGTCATTGGCTCCTCGAACAGCAATACGCACACGCTCTCGTCGGCGCCGCGTCCGACGCGGCCGCGCAACTGATGCAGTTGCGACAAGCCAAAACGCTCCGCGTGCTCGATCACCATCATCGACGCGTTGGGTACGTCGACGCCGACTTCGATCACCGTCGTCGCGACCAGTACCTGCACGTCTCCGCGCACGAACGCGGCCATGGCTGCCGCTTTTTCGTCGGGCTTCATTCGCCCGTGCAACAGCCCCACCGTCAGCTCGGTGAGCGTGGCAGTCAATTCGGCGTACAGCGCCACCGCGGTTTGCAGCTCCAGCTTCTCCGATTCCTCGATCAGAGGACACACCCAGTACACCTGTCCGCCCGCGGCGCAGGCCTTGCGCACGCGCTCGACGATTTCGGCGCGCCGCCGCTGGCTCACCAGCTTGGTCGCGACCGGCGTGCGGCCGGGCGGCATCTCGTCGATCACCGAAACATCGAGGTCGGCGTAGAAGCTCATGGCCAGCGTACGCGGGATCGGTGTCGCGCTCATCATCAACTGATGCGCGTCGCCGATGCCCTTCTGGCGCAGGGCGAGACGCTGCACGACACCGAAGCGATGTTGTTCGTCGACGATGGCGAGCCCCAGCCGCGGCAGCGTCACCACATCCTGAAAAAGGGCATGGGTTCCGACCGCGAGCTGCGCTTCGCCGCTGGTGATCGCGGTCAGCGCCTTCTTGCGTTCCTTCGCCGGCAGCCCGCCGGAGAGCCATGCGATATTCACCGGCAAACCGTCGAGCCACGCCGCAAGCTTGCGGTAATGCTGCTCGGCGAGGATTTCGGTAGGCGCCATGAAGGCTACCTGGAATCCCGACTCGATGGTCTGTAGCGCCGCCAGCGCGGCGACGACGGTCTTGCCACTCCCGACATCGCCTTGCAGCAGTCGCTGCATCGGCTCGCCGCGCGCCAGGTCACGCCGGATTTCGGCGATGACGCGTTGCTGCGCGCGCGTGAGCGCGAAAGGCAGCCGCTCGCGCAATGCATTGGTCAATGAAGCGTTACCCGGCACTCGCGGCGCCTTGCGTTTGGAACGCGCGCGGCGATGCATCTTGAGCGAGAGTTGCTGAGCCAGCAGCTCATCGAACTTGAGCCGCGTCCACGCCGGGTGGACGCGCTCGTCGAGCGCCTGCTGCGACGCGTCGGTCGGCGGATCGTGCAGGTACGCGATGGCCTGCGCGAATCCCCACAGCCGCCGCGGCTCGCGCGTCCACGGCGGAAGCGTTTCGCCGAGATACGCCGGATCGCGCGCAAGCGCGCGACGCACCAGCTTGCGCAGAGCGTCCTGCGCCAGACCGGCGGTGGTCGGATAGACCGGCGTCAAGCGGTCCGGCAGCGGCGTTCCGACGTCGATAATCTGAAATCCCGGATGAATCATTTCCAGGCCAAAAGTACCTTCGCGAACGTCACCGAAGGCGCGCACCCGCTTGCCCGGAGCGAGCGCCTTGTGCTGACTGGGGTAGAAGTGAAAAAAACGCAGCACCAATTGCGCGTCGCCCTCCTCGATCAAGCAGACGAGCTGCCGCCTGCCCCGATATTGAATGTCGCAATGAACGACGGTGCCTTCGACCTGCCACGGCTGACCTGATTTCACCGCGCTTAAGGGGCAAAGATGGGTGCGATCCTCGTAGCGCAACGGCAAATGCAGCACGAGGTCCTGCTCCCGGCTCACGCCAATGCGCTCGAGCTTGTCGGCAAGGGTGTTAGTCGACTTGGGCTCCTCCGATTTGCGCCCCTTCGACTTGGACTCCTTGCGGCCCGACTTGGGCCCCGTGCTGGCAGCCGATTTTTTTCTCGCCACGCGAGTGGGCGCTACGTCGACCGGAGTACGAGCACGCCCTCGACCTCGATTCGGCCGGCTTTGGGCAGCGCCGCCACCTGATACGTCGCGCGCGCGGGATAGGGCTGGGTGAAGCGAGTGGCCATGATCTCGTTGACCCTGGCGAAGTCGCCGAGGTCGACCAGCAGCAGCGTCAACTTGACGATGTCGTCGAGCGATCCGCCCGCCGCCGCGGCCACGGCCTGCAGATTGTCCAGCACCTGCCGTGTTTGCGCCTCGATACCTTCGCGCAGGTTTCCCGTCGCGGGATCGAGGCCGAGCTGGCCCGAGAGATAAACAGTATTTCCGGCGCGAATCGCCTGCGAGTACGGGCCGATTGCCGCCGGGGCACTACCGGTATTGACAACTTCTTTGCGCATGCGCGAGCTCCTTGATCGTTCGCGGCGAATATAGCAGTCCCGCGCGGCGACGGCGAAGGAAGTCCAGTGTACTAGTGTACTGAGTCAGAAATTCGCTCGATAGTTCGCGGCGAAATCGGCCGCCATGCTGCGTTACTCGGCCTCACCGTACCAAGAGGTACGCTTTCGGCCTCGCGCCTTGCCTGACGGCCGATTTCATCCGCTCCTTTATCTTCGGAACTTCTGACTCAGTACACTAGCGTTCGACCGCGTACCCGGCCTCAATCCAGGCGTCGATCCCGCCACGCAGCGGGCGGATGCGATTGAATCCGGCTTTCCTGAGCATCTGCGCAACCTTGACCGCCGTGGCCTCGTTGGGACACGCGCAATAGACGATGACCTCGCCGTCGACCGGAACGCCTTCGAAGCCTTCCGCGATCTTCCGGATATCGATTGTCCGCGCGCCGGGAATGCGTCCGGTGGACGCCTGCATCAGCGGCGAACGCACGTCGACGATGGCGTTGACTTTGCTTTCGTCCATGAGCGTGCGCAACTCGTCGACCGACACGCGGTCCATCCTCAACTGTTTGATGAACATGCGCCGACGCCACCATTTGACCGCGATCCAGACCACGAAACCGGCAATGACCAGCATCAGTCCGTATTGGCCCAGCGCGCTTAAGGTTGCCATGACGCTGGCGATCGCATCGCGGAAGATGTAGCCCAGGCCGACGCCCACGCCGACCCAGAGTCCGGCGCCGATGGAGTCGAACAGGACGAAAGTCGCATAGCGAAGTCGCATCGCACCGGCGAGCGCAGTCGCCACCGCCGCGAATCCAGGAACGAACTTGGCGAAGAGCATCGACGTCGCACCGAAGCGCTGAAAAATGGACTCGGTCTGGCGAACGCACGAATCGGGCGAAAGCGACACCTTGCACAAGGTGCCCAGGACGCGAACGCCGTATTTTCTCCCGGTCAGGTACCAGCCCGTGTCCGCGATCAGCGCCGCAGCGATGCCGACTACCACAAGCTGCCACAGCGGCCTGCCCCCCATGGCCGCATAGGCTCCAGCGACCATCAATGTGGGATAGGCCGGCACTGGAAGGCCGGCCTGGAGCGCGAGCACGTTGAGGAATACGAACCCTACCCCGTACTGCTGAATCATCATGATCAGATAGTTCATCTTTGACGTTCCTCAAGGACTGGTCGGGTGCGGGCAGGCCGATCTTACACAGCCGTCGGATACGGGCCGGCGTAACGCTGTTGCTACGTTCGACCAACGCGGTTTACGGCGAAGCGCGGTCTGGCTA
>DASZZK010000413.1:0-6447 GCA_035544975.1 Casimicrobiaceae bacterium
CATCGGATCGTACGTTGGTCTCGACCCCACGTTCGATTCGTTCGAGCAGCTGGAAACGCACATCCGTCAGGTGTCGGCACCTTTCGGCGCGCTTACCGAGGATCAATGGCAAGCACTGGCGCGCAGCACCGCCCGACAGGACGCCGATGGCCGCTGGCGACTCAAGTTCGACCCCGGCGTCGCCGTGCCCTTTCGCGCCACGGCTGGTCAGGGTGGCGATTTGTGGCCGATTTGGGACGCGATCTCCTGCCCGACGCTGGTGCTGCGCGGTGCCGAGTCGGACCTGCTCTCTGCCGCAACCGCGGCGGCCATGCGCACCCGTGGGCCGCGGGCGACAGTGGTTGAAATCCCGGGCGTCGGCCATGCGCCCATGCTGCTGAGCGAGGACCAGATGGCGCCGGTCATCGCATTCCTGGATGAGGCCTGAAGCGCCATTCGGCGGCGGCGGTTAGTGAATGGCGCCGTCATCGACTACAATCGGGATAAGTACTAAAAAATACCAACGTCATGGCCCTCGCGCTCAGTCTCCCACCGCTTGAATCGCGTCCCGCGCATCCGCCGGAGACGCGTCCCGCGCGCGTCCAGCCTTGGCTGGATGAAATGCTCAAGCGTGATCCGATCGAAGCAGCAGGCACTATCGGCGATGCTCTGGCGGCCACCAATCGTGTTTCGCTCTCCGAATCGAAGCGTCTCGAACTTGCAGAAAAGTACTATACGACCGCGCTGACGCTTTGGCCGGAGCTCGAGCGGCACTTTTCGCGGGCCGCGCATCCGCTGACCGGCGACGCGCTGGAAGCGGCCAAGGCGTCGCTGATCCTGGCCGCGGAGCTCGCCACCGCCTACAAGCACCTGCTGTCGCAGGAGGCCGACAAGCGCATTCTGCTGGGCGGCAACAGGTTGACCGTGGCGCTGATCCATCGTTGCCTGCAATGCACCGCCCGGGTCCTGATCAATAGCTACCTGTCGTACGCGCCGGTGCCGGCGCGTACCTGGCACGATGCGCATGCAATCTACACGTTCGCTCGGCAGCGATCATTGCATCAGACTGCTGTCGCAACCGATAGCCAGGATGCGACGCCGGAGCGGCTGTACGTACAGGCTCTCCTGCTGGCGCTGGCGAATCCGTACGGCTTCCTTCCCGGGCAGCTCGGACAGGTCATCAACTACCTGCAGGAATATTCGCACTGGACCAAGATCACCGATGTTGCGCCGGTACATCGCTTGGCGAAGGCGGTCGCGATCGTCCCGGTTGGGCATGACTTTCCGCCGTTCTCAGCCAACAAGGGCGGGAACATCGACGGCAGCAAATTGTTTCTGTTGACGTTCGACCTCGCGTTTCAGATCCAGGAGCAACTCCGCGCGCTGGACGCGGGCGGCAGCGTACCCACCGGTATCGGCACCGATCCCGCAGCGGTGGCGCAATACACTGCGCTTCTGCGGCGACTTCTCCGCCAGTGGGCCATCCCGCCGGCGCGGCAATTCAACCGCCTTCCGTCGCGGGCACGAGTCGTCATGTGCGCCGGATTGCCCGCCGTGTGGCAGTACAGCCGCGGGACTCATGCGAACGTCGCCAACGCACCGACCGGTTTACCGCCGATGCACTCGTGCCAGGTGATCAACCATACTCCAGCGGGTTATGCGCTGAGGCAAATCGACACTTCCAACGCACCGCTGCGCATCGGCGACCTGATCGCATTGCGGGTTGAAGGCCGAAACACCTTGCAGGTGGCAATGCTGCGCTGGTTCCGCAATACCCTGCGGGGCAGCGGCCTCGAGTTCGGGTGCGAGCTCCTCACCGACAGTCCGGAAGCCGCCGCGGCGCGCGGCGAAAATGCCGACACTGCACCTTTTCAACACGTGGTGCTTCTCCCCGACGATGGGCAGGAAGGCTCGCCGCCGATGATTCTGGTGCCCATGGGAAAGTTCCAGCTCGAACAAGCGATCAATCTGCGCCGCGGGGCGACCGGCGGCACGGTGGTGCTCACCAAGTTCGTCGATCAAGGCCCCGGCTTCGAGCTCTTCGAATTCATCGCAGTAAGTTGATGCCGGCGCTCGACTCCTGGCGGCGCACGACGGCCGCTTTGCTGGCGACACTTGCGCTTCTGGAAATCTGCTGGGAGCTGTGGCTCGCGCCGCTCAAGCCTGGCGGCTCGTGGCTGGCGCTCAAAGCGCTGCCGCTCGTCGCCTTGTGGCCCGGCGTAACGCGCAGCAGGATCCGAGCCTTGCAATGGGGTCTTTTGCTCTTGCCGTGGTATTTCGCGGAAGGAGTCGTGCGCGCTTTTAGCGAAAGCGGACGTCAAGCGTTATGCGCCGCGACCGCGGCAGCGCTTTCGCTCGCCACGATCGCCTCCGGCCTCGCTTACGTGCGGTTGGCCAAACTGAGCCTGAAATGGCGCCGCGCGGGCGCGTCAGAGTAACGCTGTTGTCGCTCTGACAGCCAGACCTTTCGGCATCGGGAACACTGTCCTCTCGACGACGCCGTCCAGCTCCGCGATGTCGCTCGCGCCAAGTTCTCTGAGGCGCTCGATCACCTGCCGCACCAGAACATCCGGCGCGGACGCGCCTGCGGTCACGCCGACACAGCGCCTGCCTTCCAGCCACGCCGCCTGCAACTCTTCCGCCCGGTCAATCATGTACGCCTGGATTCCGAGCTTGGCGGCAACCTCGCGCAGGCGATTGGAATTCGAGCTGTTGGGGCTGCCGACGACGATCACCAGGTCGCAGCGCTTGGCCATGAATTTGACCGCGTCCTGCCGATTCTGCGTCGCATAGCATATGTCATCCTTTTTCGGGCCGGCGATCGCCGGAAAGCGAACCTTGAGCGCGGCGACGATAGCCGCGGCATCGTCGACGGAAAGCGTCGTCTGCGTCACGTAAGACAGATTGGTCGGATCGCGGACCTCGAGCGTGGCGACATCGGCAATCGATTCGACCAGATAGATGCCTCCGTCGGACTGCCCCATCGTTCCTTCGACTTCGGGATGACCGGAGTGGCCGATCATGACGATCTCGCGGCCAAGCTGACGCATCTTCGCGACTTCGATGTGGACCTTGGTCACCAGCGGACACGTGGCATCGAACACCTTGAGGCGACGCGACTGGGCTTCGGCGCGCACCGCTCGCGACACGCCATGGGCGCTGAACACGACCGTGCTGCCGGCAGGAACTTCCGCCAGCTCATCGACGAATATCGCGCCCTTCGCCCTCAAGTCGTCGACGACGAATTTGTTGTGGACCACTTCGTGGCGAACATAGATCGGCGAGCCGAATTGCGACAAGGCCTGCTCCACGATCGCTATGGCGCGATCGACGCCGGCGCAAAACCCGCGGGGATTGGCGAGGACGAGCTTCATGGCGGCTATTTTACCGCGACCGACGGGTCCGGTCTTCGCCGGAATCCGTCGAGGATCAGCAATGCGGCACCGACGGTGATCGCGCTGTCGGCAATATTGAAGGCAGGAAAGGGATCGAGCCAATTGATGAGCGGATGGCGGAATGGCATGAAGTGGTGGAAGGAAAGGAAATCCACGACCTTCCCCAGCGCGATTCGATCGCAGAGGTTGCCCAGTGCCCCACCGAGGATCAGGCTCAATCCCAGGCAATAGAGCCGCTCGCCGCCGCGGCGCAGCAGCCATACGATCAAACACGCGGCGCCGATCGCGATCACGCCGAACAGATATCGCTGCCACCCCGCGGCGTCGCCCAGAAAACTGAACGCCGCACCGGAGTTGAACGCGAGCACGAGGCTGAAGAAATCGGTGACCGTTCGCTCCTCCCCTGGCCGCAGGTTGAGAAGCACCAGTGCCTTGGTGGCTTGATCGGCGGCGACGATGGCGGCGCTCAAGACCAGCCACAACCACCAGCGGCCTGAAGCAGTCGACGGCGTGCTGATATCGGTCATGCGAACACCCGAATCTCGCCGTCGCCAAACAGATTGGCCACGCAGCGCGCACACAAGGCCGGATGCGCGGCATCGGCACCGACATCGGAGCGCCAGTGCCAACAGCGCGCGCATTTCGGATGCGTGCTCGGTGTGACCTCGATCGCCAGCGCATCGCCGCGCCGAACCTTCGCCGATGACGTGATCATGAGGAAACGCAGGTCGTCGCCGAGCGACGTCAGCGCCTCATAGACATTTGCGGGCGCCGCAATGGTGACTTCGGCCGCGAGCGAGGAACCGATTTCGCCCTTTTCGCGGGCCTCCTCCAGGCGCTTCAGGACCACGTTTCGAACCTCGACGATGCGGCTCCATTTTGCCGTCAGCGCGTCCAGATCCGGAATCGCTCCGAGGCTGTGCTCGGTATTCCAGACGTGGGCAAAAATCGTCGCGTCATCCGGATAGAGGACTTTCCACGCTTCCTCCGCCGTAAACGAGAGTATCGGCGCCATCAGCTTCAGTAATTCATCGCGAACGTGCGCCAGCACCGTCTGCGCCGAGCGCCGCGCGGCGGAATGGGTAGCCGCGGTGTAGAGGCGATCCTTCAAGACGTCGAGATAAAAGCCACCCAGCTCCTCGGAGCAATAGAGCTGCAGCTGGCGCACGACCGAATGGAACTCGTACTTGTCGTAGCTCGAGCGCATGTCCTTGAAAAATGCGTTGGCAACGCCAAGCTGGTAGCGGTCCAGCTCGAGCAATTCGATCACGGGGACGGCATCTCGCGGCGCGTCGAAATCGGCGGTGTTGGCGAGAAGGAAGCGCAGCGTGTTGCGAATGCGCCGATAGCCCTCGACGACACGCTTGAGGATCTCGTCCGAAATCGAAAGATCGCCGGAGTAATCCGTCGCCCCGACCCATAATCGGAGTACCTCGGCGCCGAGGCCATTCCACACCTTCTGCGGCGACACGACGTTGCCCTTGGACTTGGACATTTTCTTGCCCTGGCCGTCGACCGCAAAGCCGTGTGTCAGGAGCGCCTTGTAGGGCGGCACGCCGTTCAACATGCACGATGTCAGCAGGGAAGAATGGAACCAGCCTCGATGCTGATCGGATCCCTCGAGGTAGAGATCGGCGGGAAAGCCGGTCTGGTCCGGATGCGATCCGCGGTGCAAGGCGCGCCCCTGCGGGCCGCCCATGACCGTCTGATGAGTGCAACCGGAATCGAACCAGACATCGAGCGTATCGGTCAGCTTGCGGTACTTCGAGGCATCGACGCCGAAGTCCTCATGCGTCGCCTCGAACCACGCCTCGATGCCGCCGGCGTGGACCTTGGTCGCGGCCAGCTCCAGCAAGGCCGGCGTGTCCGGGTGCAAAGTCTCCGTCTCCTTGTCGACGAAGAACGGCAAGGGCACGCCCCACTGCCGTTGGCGCGACAGCGTCCAGTCCGGGCGATTGGCGATCATGCCGTGCAGCCTGGACTTGCCCCACGATGGAAAGAACTCAGTGGCTTCAATGCCTCGCAACGCCGTGCGGCGCAGCGTTTCGGCCGGCTGCTTGCCATTGAATCCCGGCACCTCGTCCATACCGGCAAACCATTGCGTCGTCGCCCGATAGATGATCGGCGTTCGGTGTCGCCAGCAGTGCATGTAGCTGTGGGTGATCTTCTCGGCGTGAAAAAGCCCCCGGTTTTCCCGCAGCTTGTCGACGATCTTCGGATTGGCATCCCAGATCTTCAACCCGCCGAAGAGCGGCAGGCTTTCCGCATAACGGCCGTCGCCGAGCACGGGACTGATCATGTCCTCATCGGCCATGCCGTACCTCCGGCAGGAATTGAAGTCATCGATGCCGTACGCGGGAGAACTGTGCACGATGCCGGTGCCCTGCTCCAGCGTCACGTATTCGCCGAGGTAGATCGGCGCGGTGCGATCGTAAAACGGATGACGGAAGCGGATCATCTCGAGACTACGGCCGGGCGTGGTCGCATCCGCTGCGCCCTTCATGTCCTTGCGCCTAACCCCGAATCGCTTGAGCGATGCCTCCTTTAAATCCGAAGCGAGAAGGAGCGTCCCCCGGTCCGTTTCGACAAGCGAGTACTGAAATTCCGGATGCACGTTCAACGCCTGGTTGGCCGGAAGCGTCCACGGCGTGGTGGTCCAGATCACCGCATACACCGGACCCGCGGGCAGCGACGGGAGATGAAACGCCGCCGCCAGTTTCTCGCGGTCACGATCGTCCAGCGCAAATCCGACATCGACCGCGATATCTTCCCGGTCTTCGTACTCGACCTCCGCCTCGGCCAGCGCACTTTGACAGTCGAAGCACCAGTTCACCGGCTTGAGGCCGCGATAAAGGTAGCCCTTCTCTAGCACCTGACCCAGCGCACGAATCTCGTCGGCCTCGTTGCGGTAGTCCATGGTCGTATACGGATGCTCCCAGTCGCCGAGCACGCCGAGCCGCTGGAACTCGGCTTTCTGATTGATGATCTGCTCGCTCGCGTACGCGCGGCAGAGGCGCTGTGTTTCGGCGGTAGGCAGATTCTTGCCATGGGTCTTTTCGATCTGGACCTCGAT
>DASZZK010000414.1:0-5307 GCA_035544975.1 Casimicrobiaceae bacterium
TTAACCGTGGTCTGATCGACCGGCTGCAGCGTGCCCGAAAGCGGGAGCCAGCGCGTGAGCGCCACAGGCTCGACGAAAGCCAAGTCCGCCGCCGCGAATTCGAGCGTCACCGCTTGCGCGCCTGCACCAGGAGTTTCCGCCGCAGCCCGCTTGCTGACCCGCAGTCCGACGCCGATGGCGAGCGCGACAACGACCGTGAGGGTAAGAGCGATGCCGACGATGCGGCCTTTGGACCAGCTTGCCATAGCCTTAATAGCCCCCAGAATTCGAAGCCGGCGTGTCGGCGACAGCCGCGGCGACGCCGACGACATGTTTCCCGCTGCCGGTCGACCCTTAGATGCGGCTCGCGCGGCGGCCGGATTCAGAAAGCCGCGAGTCTAGGCCGCACCCAAGCACTCGGACAAGCGCAAACCGACGAAATGCGGCGTTCGCTGTTCAATCCACCCCTTTCCCCGACGAAGCGCTTCCGGACTGCGCCGCGAGGTGGCCGAGGATCGCGCTTGTAACGGCGGCGGTGACGGAACTTTACCCGATTCGCCACGCGTTCGAAGCCCGCCCGGTCCAGCATCCTCCGGTCCCGGCGACCGTTTCAATTGACAGTCCAAGCCGGGACGGCAATAATCCTCTGTTGCCCCCCTTTTTTCTGTCATTACCCCATTTCGGAGGAAATTCATGAGACTCAACCGTTCGCTCGGTTTGACCATTGTCGCCGCAGCGTTGGTGACCGCTTACGGCTGCGGAAAAGAAGAGCCGAAGAAAGTGGAAGCACCGGCCACCGCGGCCGCACCGGCGATGCCCGAAGCCGTAGTCAAGATCGGCCACGTCGGTCCGACCACCGGTCCGCAGGCGCACCTCGGCAAGGACAACGAGAACGGTGCCCGCTTGGCGATTGACGACGCCAACGCCAAGAACATCGTCATCGACGGCAAAAAGATCAAATTCCAGCTGATCGCGGAAGACGATCAAGCCGATCCCAAGCAAGGCACGACCGTGGCGCAGAAGCTGGTCGACGCCAAGGTCGCCGGCGTGGTCGGCCATCTGAATTCGGGCACGACGATCCCCGCGTCCAAGCTCTATAGCGACGCCGGCATTCCGCAAATCTCGCCGTCGGCGACCAATCCGAAGTACACGCTGCAAGGATTCAAGACCGCGTTCCGGGTCATGGCCAACGACGTGCAGCAGGGAAGCGTCATCGGCAAGGAAGCCGTTACCACGCTCGGCGCCAAAAAAATCGCCATCATCGACGACAAGACCGCGTACGGCGCGGGACTCGCCGAAGAGACCGAGAAGGCCGCGAAGGCGGCAGGCGGGACCATCGTGGCGCACGAGTTCACCAACGACAAGGCGACCGACTTCAAGGCGATCCTGACCAAGATCAAGGCCAAGAACCCCGACATCATCATGTATGGCGGGATGGACGCGCAGGGCGGCCCGATGGTCAAGCAAATGAAGGAGCTCGGCATCAAGGCCAAGTACATCGCCGGCGACGGCGTGTGCTCGGCGGAATGGCCCAAGCTGGCCGGCGGCGCCGCCGAAGGCCAGTACTGCACCCAGGCCGGCGTGCCGCCGGAAAACATGGCCAACGCCAAGGACTTCGTGACCCGGTTCACCGGCAAGTACGGTCCGATCCAGGTCTACGCGCCGTATTCGTATGACGCCGCGATGACCCTGATCGCCGCCATGCAGAAGGCCAACTCGACCGATCCCGCCAAATACTTGCCGGAGCTCGCCAAGATTTCCTACGACGGCGTCACGGCCAAGATCGAGTTCGACGAGCACGGCGACACCAAGAACGGCGCGATCACCCTGTATCAAGTCAAGGACGGCAAGCTGATGCCGATGGCGATGAACGTCGGCGGCAAGACCGACAAGGTCGGCGCCGCACCCGCGTCGGACATGAAGTCGGACATGAAGGCCGCTGGCGACAAGATGAAATCGGAGATGAAAGCCGCAGGCGACACCATGAAATCGGAAATGAAAGAGGCGGGCGACAAGATGAAGTCCGCGGTTGGCGCCGACAAGAAATAAAGGGGCCAGTAGGCCGCCTATTGTTCCCTGAAGTTCCTGAACGGCGCCCTTGAGGGGCGCCGTTTTTTTTGACCGCGGTCGAGTTCTTCGCGCGGGGATTGCCGTGGGCTTAAGCGCAGCGGAGAATTCGCCGAGGCGCCGTCGCGCCACCCGGAGGCGCCGTGGATACTTTTCTGCAGCAGATCATCAACGGCCTGACGCTGGGCAGCGTCTATGCCCTGGTCGCGCTGGGCTACACGATGGTCTACGGCATCATCGGACTGATCAACTTCGCCCACGGCGAAGTGGTGATGATCGGCGCGATGGTCTCGCTGTCGGTGGTCACCGCGCTGCTCGGCGCCGGGTCGGGGGTTCCGGCGGCCCTTATCATCCTCGCCGGCCTTATCGTCGCCGTCCTCGTATGCATGACGCTTGCCTACGGCATGGAAAAAATCGCCTACCGTCCGCTGCGCAAGGCGCCCCGGCTCGCGCCGCTGATCACCGCCATCGGCATGTCCATCATCCTGCAGAACCTCGCGCTGATGATCTGGGGCCGCAACTATCTGACCTTCCCGACGCTGATCGAGCCTACGACACACAACGTCCTCGGTGCGACGATGACCGATCTGCAGATGCTGATCGTGGCGCTCGCGGCGGCGCTCATGGCCGGACTGGTCTTTGTCGTCCAGCGCACGCGCTTAGGGATGGCCATGCGCGCCACCGCGCAAAACCCGCAGGTCGCGGGGCTCATGGGCATCGACATCAACGTCGTCATTTCCGCTGCGTTCGTGATCGGCGCCGCGCTGGCCGCGGTGGCTGGGCTGATGGTGATGACTTATTACGGCATCGCTCACTATTACATGGGTTTCCTGCTTGGGCTGAAAGCCTTCACCGCTGCAGTTCTCGGCGGCATCGGCAACCTCGCCGGTGCGATGCTCGGAGGAATCCTGCTCGGCGTCATCGAGGCACTCGGCGCAGGCTATATCGGCGACGTATCGAACATCTGCGGATTTCCGCTGTTGAGCGACTCGCTGCAGGAGAAATGCGCCGCGAGCGATGGCCAGTTGAGCCTGTTCGGCAGCAACTATCAGGACGTATTCGCGTTTTTCGTGCTGATCCTGGTGCTCATATTCCGGCCCTCGGGCTTGCTCGGCGAGCGCGTGGCGGACCGCGCATGAAAGCGCCGCGCGCGAAATCGATTCCACCCAAGGTCTGGGTGGGGGTCGCGCTGCTCGCGCTGGCGCTGACGCTGCTGCCTTTCGTCGCGGCGTTCGCCGGCCAGGCCTGGGTTCGCATCCTCAACTTCGCGATGCTCTACATCATGCTCGCGCTGGGACTCAACATCGTCGTCGGCTTCGCGGGCCTGCTCGATCTGGGATACATCGCCTTCTACGCCGTCGGCGCCTACGTCTATGCGCTGCTGGCGTCACCGCATTTCGGCATTCACCTTCCGTTCTGGGTCATTCTCCCCTTGAGTGCGGGAATCGCCTGCGCTTTCGGCGTGCTCCTCGGCGCACCGACGCTCAAGCTCCGCGGCGATTACCTCGCTATCGTTACACTCGGTTTCGGGGAGATCATCCGCATCTTCCTGAACAATCTCAATGCTCCTATCAACATCACCAACGGCCCGCAGGGCGTCAATCTGATCGATCCGTTCCGCATCGACAGCTTTTCCTTCGCAAGGCCAGAAGTCGTTCTCGGCGTGGCGTTTTCCGGCCCGCAGAAGTACTACTACCTGCTGCTGCTGATCACCATCGGCGTCATCGTCGTCAATCTCCGGCTTCAGAATTCGCGCTTGGGCCGTGCCTGGGAGGCGATCCGTGAAGACGAGATTGCCGCCAAGGCGATGGGTATCAACACCCGCAACGTCAAACTTCTGGCCTTCGCCATGGGCGCGTCGTTTGGCGGCATTGCCGGCGCAGTCTTTTCGGCGACGCAACAGTTCGTGAGTCCCGAAAGCTTCGGCCTGTTCGAATCCATTATCGTGCTGGCGATGGTGGTGCTCGGCGGCATGGGCAATATTTCGGGCGTTATTCTCGGCGCCATTCTGTTGACGCTGTTGCCCGAGGTGTTGCGATACACGATGGAGCCGCTGCAGAACGCGCTCTTCGGCAGAGTGATACTCGACGCCGAAACCATCCGGCTGCTCGTCTTTGGCGTCGCGCTGGTGGCGATCATGCTTTTTCGTCCGGCGGGCATTTGGCCTTCCGCAGTGCGCAAACGGGAGCTCGAAGTCAAAGGCGGGGCCGCGTGAGCGTGAATCCATCCGCGCTTCTCACCGCAACGGGCATCGGCAAACGCTTCGGCGGCGTTCAGGCACTTACCGACGTCAGCTTCAGCATCGCCCGCGGCGAGATCTACGGCTTGATCGGGCCCAATGGCGCGGGCAAGACTTCCCTTTTTAACGTCCTCACAGGCATTTATTCGCCCGACAGTGGAAATTTCACCTTCGACGGCGCGCCACTCGACCGGCTGAAGCCGAACGAAGTCGCGGAGCGCGGCATTGCGCGCACGTTTCAGAACATCCGCCTTTTCCAGAATCTGTCGGCTTTGGAAAACGTCATGATCGGGCGCCACGTTCGCACCCACGCCGGCGTATTCGGCGCGATCTTTCGCAACCGGCAGACGCTGACCGAAGAAGCGGCGATCGAGGCGCGATCCTACGAGCTGCTCGATTACGTCGGCGTCGCGAATCGCGCCAATCATCTCGCCAAGCACCTCGCCTACGGCGATCAGCGGCGTCTTGAAATCGCGCGCGCACTGGCGACCGATCCCAAGCTTCTCGCGCTGGACGAACCCGCGGCCGGCATGAACGCGACCGAGACCAAGGCGCTGAAGGCGCTCCTCGACGACATCCGCCGCGACGGCACGACGATCCTGCTGATCGAGCACGACATGAAGCTGGTGATGAGCATTTGCGACCGCGTGCTGGTGCTCGACTACGGCAAGAAGATCGCCGAGGGCTCGGCGGCGGAGGTTCAATCGGACCCGAAGGTCATCGCCGCGTACCTCGGCGGCGAAGTGACCCTGAACCTGCGAAGGGCCTGAGTGAGTGGGTGAGACCGCGCTCCTCGAGCTCAAGGGTCTTCAGGTTGCCTATGGCGGCATCCAGGCCGTCAAGGGCATCGATCTCGTGGTGAGGGAGCGCGAGCTCGTCTGCCTAATCGGCGCCAACGGGGCGGGCAAGACGACGACGCTGAAGGGCATCACCGGCCTGCAGCCGATCAAGAGCGGATCTATCCACTACGATGGTCAGGACATCACCGGCAAACCGGCATTCGTACTCGTCCGCCGCGGCCT
>DASZZK010000415.1:0-1722 GCA_035544975.1 Casimicrobiaceae bacterium
AGGGACGTGTCACGCCGGGCCGACTTGCGCTGGGTCTCTTCTTCTACTGCGCGATATACGCGATGCCGAGCGTCTCCGGCCGGCCGACGATGGACGAGTGCCTCGAGGGGTCCGACTTTATTCGTAACGCCGCGCTGTCTCGCGACGCCGGCATTGCCGCCGACGCCTTTCTCGATCGAATGAAAGAGGATTTTGTTGTGATTCGTGCGTTTCCCGCCGCGCTTCGGTGGTTCGTACACGACGACGCAGACGAAGTATTTCTAACCGAGCAGACGTGGCTTGTATTCGAGCGACCGTCAGACCCCAACGATCACAGGTCGCACTTCCTTCGCGTGTGTGTCGATCGCATGGAAGAGGGCTGAAGCGCAGTCAGTCCGACTTTGACCGCGTTCGCACGACGCGGGTGTTGCGCCTCTCCCATCGTTCAGCGTTCCAGGATCGCCGTGACGCCGAGGCCACCGGCGGTGCAAATCGAGATCAATCCTCGCCCTGATCCACGCTTCTGAAGCTGTTTGGCGAGCGTGCCCACGATGCGCGTACCCGTCGCGGCAAAGGGATGACCCAATGCGACACTTCCGCCTTTCGGGTTCATCCGTTCGCGGTCGATAGTCCCGAGCGGCGCGGGGCGGCGAAGCTTATCGCGGATTCCCATGCCTTGAGCGTGCACAGGACCTGCGCCGCGAACGCCTCGTGAATTTCGTAGATGTCGAAATCCTGGAGCGTGATGCCGGCACGATCGAGCATCGCCGGCACGGCGTAGGTCGGCGCCATCAACAAGCCTTCGCGCGGGCCGGCCATGCCCACGTAATCGACCGCGGCGACCGCGGAATAGGTGAGAAAGGCCTGGATCGGCATCCCTCGCGCGGTGGCCCATGCTTCGCTGGCAAGCAATACGCAAGAAGCGCCATCGGTGAGCGGGGTGCTGTTGCCCGCGGTCAGCGTTCCGGTGTCGCTCCTGTCGTACACCGGCTTGAGCGCGGCGAGCTTTTCGAGGCTGGTGTCAGGACGCAGGTTGTTGTCGCGGCTCAAACCCGCCATTGGCACGACCAGATCGTCGTAGAAACCTTCCTGCCACGCCTTGGCACCCTTGATGTGACTCTGCAATGCAAGCTCGTCCTGCTGGACTCGGGCGATGCCCCATTCCTTGGCCATCAGCTCGCAATGCTCGCCCATCGACAAGCCGGTGCGCGGCTCGCCCACCGTGGGCACCGCAGGCTTGACATCGCGCGGCCGCAGTCGCAGCCAGGGCTTCAATCGCTGACCGGGCGACCGGCCGCGCGCGCTCTCGAGCACGATGTTGTTGAGGGCAGGGCTGTAGACGACCGGGACGTCGCTGGTCGTGTCGACCCCCCCGGCGATTGCAACCTCGATTTCGCCCGACGCGATGCGCTGGGCGAGTTGAACCGCGGTGGTAAGGCTGGTGCCACACGCGCGCTGGACGTCGTACGCGGGGGTGTGGGGATGAAGGCCGGAGCCGAGTGCCGCTTCGCGGGTCAGGTTCCAGTCGCGCGAATGCTTGATCACCGCGCCGGCGGCGACCTCGCCGAGCGTTTCGCCCTTGAGCCCGAATTTGTCGACCAGCGCGCCAAGCACCGCGGTCAGCATCTCGAGATTGCCAAGCGCGCTGTAGGCCCCGTTGCTGCGCGCAAACGGGATCCGGATGCTGCCAACGATGGCTACACGACGCAGGTCATTCGACATAGGAGCCTTTCGCGGCATGAA
>DASZZK010000416.1:0-5040 GCA_035544975.1 Casimicrobiaceae bacterium
ACGACCCGCGCGATCCTGAGGCGAAGGTGGGGCTGGCGGCGGCGCCGCAAGCCGACGAAGCGTACCCAGTGGTGGTGCTGCCCGACGGCTCGCGGCTCGTCACACCCACTTTTCGCGAGCTCGCCGAGCGGGTGGGTCTGAATACCGTCCCTGCGCAGACGAGCTACGACCTGACCATCGTCGGCGGTGGCCCCGCCGGATTGGCAGCGGCCGTGTATGGCGCTTCCGAGGGCCTGTGCACTCTCCTGATCGAGCGCGAGGCACCCGGAGGACAGGCCGGCACCTCGTCGCGGATCGAGAACTATCTCGGATTCCCGGCCGGCATCTCGGGCGACGACCTCGGTGCGCGCGCATTGAAGCAGGCAACCAAATTCGGCGTCGAAATCGTGGTCGCACGAGATGTCGTCGGCATCGAGGCCGATTCCGACGGTAACGCGCTCGGCATTCTGCTCGATGGCGGCGACCGCGTCGAAACCCGATCCATCGTCATCGCAACTGGCGTTGCCTGGCGCGAGCTCGAAGTGGTCGGAGCCGAGTCATTGGTCGGCCGCGGCATCTACTACGGCGCGGCCCGCACCGAAGCCCTCAACACGCGTGGCCACGACATTTTTCTCATCGGTGGCGGCAACTCGGCGGGGCAGGCGGCGATGTTCTTCGCCAGCTATGCGCGCACCGTGACCATCCTGGTGCGCGGCCCTTCGCTGTCTTCCACCATGTCGCACTACCTCATCGGTCAGCTCGAAAGCAAGGCCAACGTAAAGATCGAAGCCTTCAGCCAGGTGGTGGCCGTCGAGGGCACCGACCATCTGGAGGCGATCGTCATCGAGGACCGGCGCAGCGGAGCGCGCCGGCGTCAGGCGACCGACGCGCTTTTCGTGTTCATCGGCGCCGACGCCAAGACATCCTGGTTGCCGCCGGCGGTGATCTGCGACGAGCGCGGTTACGTTTGCACCGGACGCGACGTGACGGACCTCGTGGCGCAACAAAACGGCTCATGGCCGCTCGAGCGCGACCCCTATTTGCTGGAAACCAGCGTGCCGGGCGTTTTTGCGGTCGGCGACGTTCGCCACGGCTCGATCAAGCGCGTCGCTTCGGGCGTCGGTGAAGGCAGCATGGCGATTGCTTTCGTCCATCAGTATTTCAGCGAGCGGCAAGCCGCCGCGGCGGAGACTGAACCGCGGCACGAGGATGCACGCCACGCTGAAGAGCACGCGGCCGCCGCCTCGGCTTGATCGGTAGCGCGCCAGGTAACGCGGTGGGCTGAGGACCCGCGCAGCTTTCGCCCGCATTTTCGAATCGCGGATGCGAGCCGCTCTTACTCAATCGACGCAGGGGAAAATTCGGGTGAGCTCCTCTACTTCAAGTGCCAGGTCTACGCCTTTCACGGGAGTTTTTCCCATTGCGCCGACGCCATTCACCGAATCGGGGGAGCTGGATCTCGCCGGTCAGCGGCGCGTCCTCGACTGCATGATCGACCAAGGCGTCGACGGCATCTGCATCCTCGCCAACTATTCGGAGCAGTTCCTTCTCTCCGACGATGAGCGCAACGCGCTGCTCGACGTTTGCCTGACGCACGTCGCCGGGCGCGTGCCGGTGATCGTCACCTGCAGTCATTTCAGCACCCGCATAGCGGAGGAGCGCGCTCGCCTGGCCGGAGCGGCGGGCGCGGCGATGCTGATGCTGATGCCGCCCTACCACGGGACCGGGCTGCGCGCGGACGAAACCGGGATGATGCAGCATTTCGCGCGCGTCGCAGAAGCGGTGTCGATTCCGATCATGGTTCAGGACGCGCCGCTCTCCGGCGTAGCGCTGTCGGTGCCATTTCTCGTCCGCCTCGCTCGGGAAGTTCCGACGGTGCGCTATTTCAAAATCGAGGTACCCGGCGCGGCCGCCAAGCTGCGCAGCCTGCTCGAAGCGGGCGGCGATGCAATCGAGGGACCCTTTGACGGAGAAGAATCGATTACGCTGATGGCGGATCTCGATGCGGGCGCAACCGGTACGATGCCCAGCGCGCTGCTGCCCGATCTAATCAAACCGGTGCTGGAGCATCATCGGGCGGGTCGACGCAAAGAGGCGGCCTTGGCGTATGCGCGCATCCTTCCGCTCATCAATTATGAAAACCGCCAATGTGGATTAAGGGCGACCAAGACCGTCATGGCTGTCGGGGGTGTCATCAAGAGCGATGCGGTGCGCCATCCGCTCGAGGCGCTTCATCCGATGACTCGAGCCGGCTTGCTCGAGCTGGCGGCCGGAGTCGATCCGCTGGCGCTTCGGTGGGGAAAATAGGACGACACGGATGAACGCGATCGTGGTTGAAGAACGCCAAGCTAGTTTAGCGCCCTTGCGTTTGCGGCCCTGAAGCATCGATCAGGGCCGCCGGAACGCTCGCCGCGTTGAGCCTGCGGTCTATTTCTTCGGCTCGATCGCCGCGCTGAAGGTGATGTCGTAGCTGTAGGGCACTTCCTTGAACGATTTCTGCGGTGATTTGGTGCGTGTCCGGCCGGCGATCGTCTTGCCGTCGAAGGTTTGCGGTTCGAAGACGTGTTCGGTCGAGCCTCCGTTCTCGCCGAGGCTGCCGAAAACGCTGGTGACCCACGTCGTAGTTGATGACCTGCTTGTCGGCGTCGATGGTCTGTCGAACGCAGTGCACTTTCCCGGTGGCGATCAAGTCCTTGTACGCAAATGTGTCGCGTACCACGGGTGCGGGTACCGGGGCGTCGCAGAGCATAACCACCACGTCCTGCTTTTTCTTGTCGAAGAACCCTTCTTTCGCGTAGGCGTAGACCTGCGTGATGGCGACTGGCTTCCCGTCGACGTCGAGCTTGCCCTCGACGCGGTTCTGCGCTGCGACCGGCACCATCCACGACACCACGAACCCAAGCACGACGATCTGGGCGAGGGGACCTCGAAAAAGGGCTGGGTTCACGGCTTGATCCTCCGGTTGCACACGTTACGCACGATGATGCCGATCATGCACCGACGCCGGCGACGATTCCGACCAGCACCGGTCCATAGCGCACCAGCTTGGCCGCACCGACGCCGGCGATATCGCGCAATGCGACAAGATCCGGCGGCCGTTGCCGCGCGATTTCGGCCAGCGTTTTATCGTGCAGGATCACGAACGCCGGCACCGACTGGGTCCTGGATTCGGTCAGCCGCCATGCCTTGAGGCGATCGAGCAAAACGCGATCCGCCGCGGAAAGATCTAGAGCGTTGTCAGAACGAGTTGGACGGCGCTTAGTGCGCACTCGCTCGACGGCGCGTCGCATCGAAACCTGCTGTGTACCTTTCAATACCGGCCGACTCGCCTCGGTGAGACGCAGCGCCCCATGTGCCTCGTGGTCGACGCGCGCGTATCCCAGCGCCACCAGCTGCCGGAACACGCCCCGCCACGCTGTCTCGTCGACGTCTTCGCCGATGCCGTATACCGACAGCTTGTCGTGCTCCCAGCGCGCGATCCGCTCGCCGGCCTTGCCGCGCAGTACGTCGATCAGATGTACCGCGCCGAAACGTTGGCCGGTGCGATAGATCGCCGACAGCGCCTTCTGCGCGGCTGACGTGGCGTCGTAGGTCTCCGGCGGCGCGAGGCAGGTGTCACAATTGCCGCACGGCGAACTCGCTTCGCCGAAATAAGCGAGCAGACGTACCCGGCGACAGCCCGCCGTCTCACAGAGGCCGAGCAGCGCGTCGAGCTTGGCGACGGACACTCGCTTGTATTCGTCGCTGGCCTCCGACATGTCGATGAGCCGCCGCTGCTGCACGACGTCGGCAAGCCCATAGGCCATCCAGGCGTCTGCCGGCGCTCCGTCGCGGCCGGCGCGCCCCGTCTCCTGGTAATAGCCCTCGACGCTCTTGGGCAGGTCCAGGTGGGCGACGAAGCGCACGTCCGGCTTGTCGATGCCCATGCCGAAGGCGATCGTCGCCACCATCACCAGGCCTTCCTCGCGTTGAAAGCGCGCCTGGTGCTCGGTGCGGGCGGGAGTGTCCATGCCGGCATGGTAGGGCAGGGCGGAAACACCCATGGACACAAGCCACGCCGCGGTCTCGTCGACCTTGCGCCGCGAAAGGCAATATACGATGCCCGCTTCCCCTCGATGCTCGTCCTCGATGAAGCGCAGGAGCTGCGCCCGTGCGTCGCCCTTGTCGACGATGGCGTAGCGAATGTTCGGGCGATCGAAGCTGGAGGTAAACACGCGCGCGTCGGCGAGCCCGAGGCGGGCGATGATCTCGGCGCGCGTTTGCGGGTCCGCGGTTGCCGTCAGCGCGATGCGGGGGACTTGGGGATAGCGTTCGTGCAGCAGCGACAACTGCAGATATTCGGGCCGGAAATCGTGGCCCCATTGCGAGACGCAATGCGCTTCGTCGATCGCGAACAGTGCCAGTTGCGTTCGGTCCAGCAGATCGAGGCAGCGCGAGGTGGTCAGCCGCTCCGGCGCCACGTAAAGGAGGTCGAGCTCACCCGCCAGCAGCGCACGCTCGGTGGCCCGCGCCGCGTCGGCGTCGAGCGTCGAGTTGAGGAAGGCAGCGCGCACGCCCAGTTGGGTGAGCGCCGCGACCTGGTCTTGCATCAACGCGATCAGCGGCGAGACGACGATGCCGGTGCCCCGACGGACCAGCGAGGGAATCTGATAGCACAAGGACTTGCCGCTGCCGGTCGGCATGAGTACCAGCGCATCGCCACCGTCCACGACATGGCCGACAACTTCCTCTTGCGCGTCGCGGAACGCGGCATAGCCAAAGGTATCGCGCAGCACCTCGATCGGACGAGGGAAATTCGGATGCATCGTGGCCAGTCAGGGTGAGGGGCGGCTGCCGCATCGACCGGCGATAAGCCAGGCGAAAAATCGCGGCAGCTCGATTTTCGCAGAATTCGGTGTTGCCCGACGTAGCGCTTAAGTCGTACCCGAGGCGAGCGCCGACACCCATGGCGGGTTACTTGGCTGCGAAGCAGTACAGCGGACCGGCGCCGCCGGTGCTGCGTAAACCGTGGGCGCGCCGCGCCCACGATTCGCGATCCAGGAAGCTTATTTGACGGTTGCG
>DASZZK010000417.1:0-6716 GCA_035544975.1 Casimicrobiaceae bacterium
AGTCGGGCGGCTGCCGATCAAAGCCAGGAACTCCTCGCGCGTTGCCGTCGATTCGCGAAACGTTCCCAGCACGGACGAAGTGATCATTATCGAGTTCTGCTTTTCGACGCCGCGCATCATCATGCACAAGTGGCGCGCCTCGATCATCACGCCCACGCCCTTGGCGTCGACCGACTCCATGACCTCCTTGGATATCTGCTCGGTAAGGCGCTCCTGAAGCTGCAGCCGACGCGCGTACATGTCCACCAGCCGCGCCAGCTTGGACACGCCGAACACCCGGCCATTCGGTATATAGCCGATGTGGCATCGTCCGAAAAAAGGCAGCATGTGGTGTTCGCAAAGGCTGTAGACCTCGATGTTCTTCACGATCACCATGCTGTTGGTTTCCTGCGTGAACACCGCGCCGTTGATCAGCCGCTCCAGGTCGACACGGTTGCCGGAGGTGAGGAAATCGATCGCCTCGGCGACCCGTTTCGGGGTCCGGACCAAGCCCTCGCGCGCCGGGTCCTCGCCGATTTCGATCAGCAGCTGGCGTATCAACGACTCGATCTTGGCGCGATCTAGTTTCATGCCTTTGTCTCTTGATCGGATTGCATCAGATTGGTTGGCGCGCATTATCCCACGCGCGAGGTCGGGGAGGACGCGAAAGCACCGGAAACGCCCGGGATGGGAATGTCATAATGGCCGCGAAATTCCAATTTGGGGGAGTGAACACTATGGGCAAAATGATCGAGCTCATCGCGGCCGACGGATTTCGACTGTCGGCCTATCAAGCCCTGCCGGAAGGCGATCCGCGCGGTGGCGTGGTGGTGGCGCAGGAAATATTCGGCGTCAACAGCCACATCAAAAGCGTCTGCGACGGATTTGCGAAGGATGGATATGTCGTGATCGCGCCGGCGTTGTTCGATCGGTACGAACGTAACGTCGACATCGGTTATACCGCCGACGACATCGCGCGCGGCCGCGCGCTCAAGGCCAAGGCAACGACCGATGCCGCGTTGCAGGACATTGCCGCGGCCAGGGACGCGTTGAGCGACGCGAGCAAAATCGGTGTGGTCGGTTATTGCTGGGGAGGCTTTATTGCCTGGATGAGCGCCTGCCGGCTGAGCGGCTTCGCCTGCGCGGTCGCGTATTACGGCGGCGGCATGCTCGAGGCGATTGCCGAGACGCCGAAATGCCCGGTGATGGCGCATTTCGGCGAGCGCGATTCGATGATTCCCGTCGATGGCGTCAAGCGTTTCGCCGCGGCGCACCCGGATGTCGAGCTGTTCATCTACGCCGCCGATCACGGATTCAATTGCGATCAGCGAGGATCCTACGACGCAGCCGCCGCCGCGCTCGCGCGTGAGCGAACGCTGCGACACTTCCGACGATACCTCGGTTGAGACTATAGGTCTGGCGCGCGAGGCCAGGCGCAAGGCCCGACCGCCCGAAGTGGAAGGCGCTCGGCTTTGTTGCACCGGCGTCTGCTGCCTCCCAGGGTTGCCGCGCGGCAGATAGTTGACAAAGGCAACTAAATTGTCGACAGTGGCATCGGCCTCTTTTTTCGCCGCTTTTCCATCCGGTGCCGCCCGAGAGCAGCATGACACGGCCGCTGACAAGCGATGCTGAACGACGCATTTCCGACATCCGTCGTTTCAACCGGTTTTATACGCAAAAAATCGGCGTGTTGCAGGAAGGTCTGCTGGACAGCGCGTATTCGCTGGCAGAAGTGCGCGTTCTCTACGAGCTCGCGAATTGGCGAGACGCTGCCGAACCTCGTGCGACGGTGCAAGCGCCCACCGCCAGCCGCCTGGCGGCGCGCCTTGGGCTCGACGAGGGGTACTTGAGCCGCCTGCTCTCCGGCTTCGAGAAGCAGCGGCTGATCGCGCGCAAGCCCTCGCCCGATGATGGCCGCGAGAACGTCCTCTCGCTGACGCCGCGAGGGCGGAAGGCTTTTACGCCACTCGATCTTCGTTCCCGTAGACAGGTTGCCGCGATGCTTGCGCCGCTTTCGGGCCGCGAAAGTTCGCGCCTCGCCGCGGCGATGACAACGATCGAGCACGTGCTGGGACCCCGGCCGTCGGAAGCTGCCACCTATACGCTGCGCTCGCTTCGCTCCGGCGACATCGGCTGGGTGACGCATCGCCACGGCGTGCTCTATGCCGAAGAGTATGGTTATGATGAGCGCTTCGAAGCGGTGGTGGCCGAAATTGCAGGGCATTTCGTGCGAGCATTCGACGTCGAGCGCGAACGCTGCTGGATCGCCGAGCGAGACGGGGAGATACTGGGCTGCGTCTTTCTGGTGAAAAAGTCTCGGACCGTCGCCAAGCTTCGCCTGCTGCTGGTCGAGCCCCACGCGCGCGGTCTGGGTCTGGGCGCTCGTCTGGTCGACGAGTGCATCGCTTTCGCGCGCCAGGCGGGATACCGGAAGATGGGGCTGTGGACCCAGAGCGAGCTGCTCGCGGCGCGGCGCATCTACGAGCAGCGCGGTTTCAGCCGCGTCGCGCAAGAGCCTCACCGCAGCTTCGGCCGCGACCTGGTCGCGGAGACATGGGAGCGCAGGCTGTAGCGCAGGAGGGCACACAACGGTGCATCCAAACGCGAGCACGCACATGAAAACCATACGCTGGGGCATGATCGGCTGCGGAGACGTCACCGAGATCAAGAGCGGGCCGGGATTCTACAAAGCGGACTATTCGCGGCTGGTGGCGGTGATGCGCCGCAACGGCCAGCTCGCGGCGGACTATGCGCGCCGGCACGACGTTTCCCGGTGGCACGACGATGCCCAGCGAATCATCGATGATCCGGATATCGACGCCGTCTATATCGCCACGCTGACCGACAGCCACCGCGAGTACACGCTGCGTTGCGCACGTGCGGGAAAGGCGGTCTACGTCGAAAAGCCGATGGCGATGAACTACGGCGAATGCGTTGAAATGATCGCCGCATGCCGCGTCGCGAGCGTTCCGCTGTGGGTCGGCTACTATCGCCGCGCGCTGCCGCGCTTCCTGAAGGTGAAGACCCTCATCGAGGACGGCGCGATCGGCGAAGTGCGCCTGGTCGTCTCCCGGCAGTTGCAACGACTGCTGGAGTTGTCGGCGGGTGAGGTGCCGTGGCGGGTCAATCCGGCGCTCTCCGGTGGCGGCTTTTTCTTCGAAGCGGCCTGCCACACCCTGGATTTTCTTGATTTTCTATTCGGGCCGATTCGCGAAGTGCGCGCCTTCGCGGGCAATCAAGCCGGAGCCTGGTCACCGGAGGATGTGGTGGCAGCGACCTATCACTTCCAGTCGGGCGTTTTCGGCAGCGGCATCTGGTGTTACGCCGCCGACACCGACGAGGAGATGAACGAGATCGTGGGCGCGAATGGCCGGATCCAGTTTTCCACCAGCATGCCGGTGCCCATCCGCCTGCTAAGAGGGGACGCGGTGGAAACATTTGCGGTGCCGGATCCGCCGCACGTTCATCAGCCGTTGATCCAGACCATCGTCGACGAGCAGAACGGTATCGGCCGGTGCCCCAGCACCGGAGAGACGGCGGCTCGGACCGCTTGGGTGATGGATCAGATACTTGCCGAGTTTCGCGCGGTCCCGGGCTAGGGTCTTGCTCGCGTCATCGCCAACCGGGTGCTCGAGCATGTAAACTTGCGTCCACTGCCGCAGTGCCATCGTAAGGCATCTTTTGCGGCCTCGAATTCATTGCGCGCGAGCTTACCTGCGGCCGCCGCGGGCCGGTCTGCTTCAAGGATCGGACGCGTACGTCGCGGGACCCAGTGCAAACGGAGGATCCTCGATGAAATGCACCAACTGCGGTTACGAGACTCAGCCCGGGGCGAAATTCTGCGTGCAATGCGGAACGACGCTGGTCGCGGCTGCTGGAGCCGGCACCGCACCTTCCGCCGCTCCCGCCGCTGTGCCGCCGGCAAGCGCAACCGGGATCACCGCACCGAAACCAGCTTCGCCCGCGTCAGCCTCCGCGACTGGGTCGCGTCCCGCAGTCGGCGCCGCGTCAGCCTCCGCAACCGGGTCGCGTCCCGCCGTCGGCGCCGCGTCAGCCTCCGCGACCGGGTCGCGCCCCGCCGTAGGCGCCGCCGCGTCAGCCTCCGCGACCGGGCCGCGTCCCGTCGTCGGCGCCGCCGCGCCTGCCGCGCCATCGGCCTCGTCGACGATGTCGCGCCCCGCGGCCGGCGTTTCGCCGAGCCCCGTATCTGCCGGGACAACGATGTCCCGGCCCGCGATGACAACGCCTGGCGCGCCGGCGCCTGGCGCCATGCCGCCTGTTTCGCCGTCGGGCAAGACCATCGGCATCATCGCCGGGACCGTCGCAGGGCTTGTCGTCCTCGGTGTCGCCGGCTACTTTGGCTATCGCGCGCTGTTTCCCCCTGATTCCTCCAGCCGCGTCGCAAGCACCGACGTGCCTGCTTCGACTGCGCCTGCACCGTCGCCGGCGCCTGCGCCCCCGAAGGAGGTCGTAACCCCGTCTGCGCCGCCGGCCCAGGATACCGTGTCGATGAAATCGACTCCGGCCAAGCCGGCGGATTCGGAGGCCAAAACCGTAGCCAAGGATTCGGCAGCGACGGTCGTTGCCAGCCCGACAGGCGTGCCCGGCACGTTGGCGCCAAAGATGGATTCGAGCACGGCGCCGCCGGCGAAAGCCACCAACCCGCCCGGTCCTACGGGATCGTCGCCTTTGACCGGCGAAACCCCAGGCACCATGGCGCAAGGGAAGAGCCCGGCGCAGCTGCCAACCGCGCTGCCCGACCGTTGGAAGCAAATGAGAGAGGCCATGGCGCGCTGCGCCGGGGACAACTTTTTCAAGCGGGTGGCATGCGAGCAAGGCGTCGGCCAGCAGTATTGCGAGGGCTATTGGGGCAAGGTGCCGCAGTGTCCGAGCGGCCCGCCGCCCGTCAAGGGACAGTAGTTCCCGTCCCCGGTCGCGCCGGGAAAGCGCCAGCGCGATTCGCCGTATCCTGGGAGCGCAGCGAGACATGGGCGGCATTTACTGGAACGACAGCAGTCGCCTATTCGACAGCGGCGAGACCGTCGATGTCCTCGCGATCGGGGACTCGTGGTTCCACTATCCGGTCAACAATCTGATCACGCCGCTGCACGAGGCGCTGGAACGGCCAACGATCTATGTGATCGGAGAGAACGGCGCGCGCGCCGACGAGCTTTGCCGCGGCTCCTGGCTTGCCAGCGCGCGCCGCATGCTGGCCGGGTATCCCGCAATTCGTCTGATATGCATCAGCGCGGGCGGTAACGATTTCGCGGGTATCGGCGATCTCGACGACAAGATTCTCGCCGCCGATTGCAGCGCCGCCGGCACATTCTCAGCGTGCTACCGCCCCGGCCAGCCAGCCGGTGTATTCGGCGCGGTCGAGCAGGCGTATCGCGACCTGCTCGACGCGGTTCGCAACGTGCGGCCCGACGTCACGGTGCTGGTGCACAACTACGACTATGCGATTCCGAATGGAAGGACCTTGCTCGGCTTGCGCAGTTGGCTCAAATTGCCGATGGATAACGATCGCGTTCCCATCGCCGGTGCTCCCTTGGGAGGCATGCGCCGCGAAATCGTGCGCGATCTGATCGACAACTTTACCCTTTGTCTGGACGACGTTCGCTCGACGGTGGTTCAGCCCAAAGTGGAGCTGGTATGGTCCGCGGGAACGCTCGCCGACGCGGATTGGGCCAACGAGCTTCATCCGAAGCCCGGCGCGTTTCAGAAGCTGATCGAGCAGTGCTGGAGCGGCCCCGCGCGTCAGGCGCTCGGTCTGACCTGAGGATGGCCGCCGGGCTAAGCTCGAGCCGCCACGTCGGGCATGCGCGTACGCGCTGGTGGCAAACGCGGGGTCCTGCGGATGCATCAAGAAGTTGCCACTGACCGAAATCACCAAGCTACGGTTCGGGACAAGCGCCCCTTATGCCGTTATCATAGGGCTTGTGGCTCCGGCCAGCGGCGCGCGTAGCGCCAGCATCAGCACGGCCGGACGCCAAAGGAGGGCCCGGACCCCGCTATGAGATGCCTGATCTGTGGACGACAGAGCCTTCCTGGCGCGAAGCTGTGCCTGGACTGCAAAGCCGCCCGTAAGCGCGCTTTCGATGCCACCGTCACCCAGCCCTTGCTCGCCGCCGCGGGCGCGGGGAGGGGCTCGACGGTTTCGCCACGGCTGCTAAAGCCGAGCCAATCGGTACCGGACGCCGCGCGCCGCGCGGCGAGGATGGCGCTGGCGGCCCAAGCCCAGTCCAGTATGTTGATCGAATCTCCGCCGCACGCTGGCCGGTGGCCTTTCGCCGTCGGCGCACTGTGCATTGCCGTTGTCGCAGTGGCCTACTTCGGGCATTGGTTTGGCGGCAGCAAATCCGACACCTTTGCCGCGGTTCCGGACGAGCGCCCGGTCATACAGGATGGACCGGCGACGTCGATCATGCGTGCCTCGACGCCGGGTGCCGCCGCCCCGACCCGCGCGGCCGTGCCCGTTGCGGTCACGACCGCGGCGGTCGAGCTACCGGCCGCGGCGACCAAAGCGGATGCCGCCAAACGGGCCAACCTACGGCCGCGTCCGGAAAAGGCGCCGATAACGTTACCGCCTGCCGAAGCGACACCACCTCCGGTTATCGCACTCGCCCCGCCGCCGCCACCTCCGGTCGTTCGCGAGGCGCCGCGTCCGGACCGATGGCAGCTGATGAGCGACGCGATTGCACGCTGCCCGCGCAACGATTTCCCCGGCCCGCATTCCT
>DASZZK010000418.1:0-3744 GCA_035544975.1 Casimicrobiaceae bacterium
GCCATCGGCGGTTTTCTCGGCACCCGGCTGGCGCAGAGCGGCTGCGAGGTTGCGGCAGTCGCTCGCGGCGCGACTGCCGCCGCGCTGCGCGCGCACGGTTGGCGCCTGCAGACTGGCAACAGCGTGGTTACGGTGCCGGCACGCGTCGCCGAAAAGCCCAGCGAGCTGGGACCGCAGGAGCTGGTGGTGGTCGCCGTGAAGGGACCGGCGCTGACCAGCATTGCGTCAGCGATTTCGCCCCTGCTCAAGCGCGAGACGATCGTGATGACCGCCATGAACGGCTTGCCGTGGTGGTTCTTTCACGAATTTGGCGGCGAATACGCGGGCACGCAGCTTGTGTCGATCGATCCCGACGGCGCCATTGCCGCGGGCATTCCCGCTCGCCACATCGTCGGCTGCGTGGTGCACGCGTCGTGCGCGAGCCCGGAACCGGGGCTCACCCGACACAACGTCGGCAATCGCCTGATCATCGGCGAGCCGCGCGGCGGCGACTCACCGCGGGTCCGCTCACTGGCGGAAACGCTCGCCCGCGCCGGCTTCGATGTGGAAGTCTCCGCCTGCATCCAGCGCGACGTCTGGTACAAGTTATGGGGAAACATGACCATGAACCCGGTCTCCGCGCTCACCGGCGCAACGGTCGACCGCGTTCTCGACGATCCTCTGGTCAACGGCTTTTGTCTGGAGGTGATGCGCGAGGCGGCGGCGATCGGCGCCAGAATCGGCTGTCCGATCGAGCAAAGCGGCGAGGATCGCAACGCCGTGACCCGAAAGCTCGGCGCATTCAAGACCTCGATGCTGCAGGACGTCGAAGCCGGCAGGCCGGTGGAGATCGACGTGCTGCTTTCCGCGGTGCGCGAAATCGGGCAGAAGGTCGGCGAACGAACGCCGCAGCTCGATGCGCTGCTCGGTCTTTCGCGCCTGCACGCCAGAACGCGCGGCCTCTATCCCGGGTGATGCATCGCGACCACGGATAGCGCATCGACGGACGTTTGACGCTTACGATTTTGATTGCTACTGTGCAAACGACTCGTCAAAACCGGAGTTCATCGATGAGCGACAAGAAGTTCGCTTCTCAAGCCGATCTCGAGGAAAAAAAGATCAGCTTCGACAAGCTGTCCGATCACGCGTACGCCTACACGGCGGAGGGCGACCCTAACACCGGCATCGTCGTCGGCGACGACGCGGTGATGGTGATCGACACGCAGGCGACACCGGTCATGGCACAGGACGTCGTTCGGCGCATCCGCGAGGTGACGAGCAAGCCGATCAAATACGTCGTGCTTTCGCATTACCACGCGGTGCGGGTTCTCGGCGCATCCGGATACAAGGCCGAACACATCATCGCCAGCCGCGATACCCATGATCTGATCGTCGAGCGCGGCGAGGCCGACATGAAAAGCGAGATCGAGCGGTTTCCACGGCTCTTTCGTGCGGTCGAGTCGGTTCCCGGCCTGACGTGGCCGACGCTGGTGTTCGAAAAGCACTTGACGCTGTGGCTCGGCAAGCTGCAGGTCGAGATCATGCAGCTCGGACGCGGCCACACCAAGGGCGACACCGTCGTCTGGCTGCCGCAGGAACGGATACTTTTCTCCGGCGATCTGGTGGAATATGGCGCCACGCCCTACACCGGCGACGCGTATCTGACCGACTGGCCGGCGACGCTCGACGCCATCACCGATCTCGAGCCTTTGAAGCTCGTGCCCGGACGAGGGGCGTCGCTGATGAATCCGGTCCAGGTCAAGGCGGGTGTCGAGGGCACGCGCGCATTCGTCAGTGAAATGTTCAGCGCCGTGAAGCGAAGCGCGGCGGCCGGAAACGATCTGCGCACTGTTTACAAGGAAACGTATGCGATGCTCAAGCCAAAGTTCGGACAATGGGTCATTTTCGACCATTGCCTGCCGTTCGACGTGACTCGGGCGTACGACGAAGCGACGCAATACCGCGATCCGCGCATCTGGACCGCGGAGCGCGACAAGGCGATGTGGGAGTCGCTGGAAGGCTAGTTCGCAGTGATTGTTCCGTGAAGACGTACACGAATCCGATCTATTCCTGCGCCGCGCCGATTGACCTCCGCGGCACGCCGCATCATTGGCCGGTGGTCGTCGCCGGCGCCGGCCCGGTCGGCCTTTGCGCGGCGATCGATCTCGCGCAACGCGGTATCGACGTGATGGTGCTCGATGAAGACAACACCGTCAGCGTCGGTTCGCGCGCCATCTGCTGGGCCAAGCGCACGCTGGAAATTCTCGACCGGCTGGGATGCGGGGATCGGATGGTCGGCAAGGGCGTCGAATGGAACGTGGGCAGGGTCTTTTTCAGGGACGAGCAAATCTACCAATTCAACCTGCAGCCGGAAGCCGGCCACCGTCGGCCCGCGTTCATCAATCTGCAGCAGTACTGGGTGGAGCAGTTTCTGGTTGAGCGCTGCTTGGGCCTGTCTCAGGCCGAGCTGCGCTGGCAAAACAAGGTTGTTGGGGTGACCCCGCACGCCGATCGTGTCGCAATCCGCGTCGCCGCGCCCGCAGGGGAATACACCCTCCACGCCGATTGGCTGATCGTTGCCGACGGCGCGCGAAGCCCGGTCCGCGGCATGCTTGGCCTGGAGAGCGAGGGTCAGGCGTTCCGTGATCGCTTTCTGATCGCCGACGTGCTGATGCACTCGGATTTTCCGAGTGAACGGTGGTTCTGGTTCGACCCTCCGTTTCATCGGCATCAATCGGCGCTGCTGCACCGGCAGGCGGACAATGTCTGGCGCGTCGATTTTCAACTCGGCCCCGATGCCGATCCCGAAGAGGAAAGGAAGCCCGAGAAGATCATGCCGCGCTTGCGCGCGATGCTCGGGGACAAGGCTGAATTCGAAATCGAGTGGGCCAGTGTGTATACGTTCCAGTGCCGGCGCATGCGCTCGTTTTGCCATGGCCGCGCGTTGTTCGTGGGTGACGCCGCGCACCTGGTTTCCCCATTCGGCGCGCGCGGCGCGAACAGCGGCATCCAGGACGTCGACAATCTGATCTGGAAGCTGGAGCTGGTGATGGCAGGACAGGCGCCGCAATCGCTTCTCGACAGTTACGACACTGAGCGCACGTTCGCGGCCGACGAGAATATCAGGCACTCGACGCGAAGCACCGACTTCATCACGCCCAAGAGCGAGGCGAGCAGGGCGTTTCGCGACGCCGCCCTGCTGCTCGCCAAGCATCACGCCTTCGCGCGCCGGCTCGTCAACAGCGGCCGCTTGTCGCTTCCGACCAACCTCGACGCGTCTCCGCTCACCACCATGGACCCTGCCGGAGAGTCGTTTGCAGGTGCGGTACCGCTTGGCGGACCGGCGGTCGATGCTCCCGTCGAAGGGCCGCGCGGCGCCTGGCTGCTCTCGTATCTGGAGGGAGGATTTACGCTGCTGATGTTTGACGCTTCGGCGCCGGCGGACGCAATAGAGGCATTGGCCGACGATGCCAATTCGTGCAACGTGGTGCAGGTCGGCGGCAAGCCCGCGGCCGGTGCATCCAGGATCGACGACAGCGAGCGTCTTTTGGCGGCACGCTACGATGGAAAGCCGGGCACGTGTTATCTGTTCCGGCCGGACCAGCACCTGTGCGCCCGCTGGCGCAGCTTCGAGCTGCCATCGGTGCGCGCGGCGATCGCGCGTGCAACGGGCCAAACCTGCATCGAGGCGAGGGTGGCGGCATGACAGCGCATGCGCTCCCCGGTACGCCGCTCAGTTCGCGGCTCAGTTCGCTGAACACGCAG
>DASZZK010000419.1:0-4596 GCA_035544975.1 Casimicrobiaceae bacterium
TACGTGTTCACCACCCGTGCCGACACCATCATGGGCGTAACCTTCTGCGCGGTGGCCGCCGAGCACCCACTGGCTGCGCGTGCCGCAAGATCCAATCCGACGCTTGCCGCCTTTATTGAAGAATGCAAGCGCGGATCGATCATCGAGGCGGACTTCGCGACCATGGAGAAGAAAGGCCTGCCGACCGGCCTCTTCGTCACGCATCCGCTCACCGGTGAAAAGCTCGAAGTATGGGTCGGCAATTACGTGCTGATGAGCTACGGCGACGGCGCGGTCATGGGGGTGCCCGGACACGATGAGCGCGATTTCGAATTCGCGAAAAAACACGGCCTACCCATCAAACAGGTGATTGCGATCGACGGTGAATCCTTCTCGACCGATTCGTTCCAGGCATGGTATGAGGACAAGGTCCGCGGCCACTTGATCAACTCCGGCAAATACGACGGCATGAGCTACCAGCAAGCCGTCGACGCGATCGCCGCCGATCTCGAGGACAAGGGTCTCGGCGAAAAGCGCGTGACCTACCGCCTTCGTGACTGGGGAATCTCGCGCCAGCGCTACTGGGGCACGCCGATCCCGATCATTCATTGCGCGAATTGCGGCGAGGTGCCGGTGCCCGAGCAGGACCTGCCTGTCATCCTTCCGGAGGACTGCGTTCCCGACGGCAGCGGGAACCCGCTCGCCAGGCGCGCCGACTTCGTCAACTGCACCTGTCCGAAGTGCGGACTGGCGGCGAAGCGCGAGACCGACACCATGGACGTTTTCGTCGATTCGTCGTGGTATTACATGCGCTACGCCTCGCCGAACGCACCCACCATGGTCGATTCGCGCAACGATTACTGGATGCCGATGGATCAGTACATCGGCGGCATCGAGCACGCGATCCTGCATCTGCTCTACGCGCGCTTCTGGACCAAGGTGATGCGTGACATGGGGCTTGTGCGCATCGACGAGCCGTTTACGCGGCTTTTCACGCAAGGCATGGTGCTCAACCATATCTATTACCGCCGCGACTCCAAAGGCGGCATCGACTACATCGCGCCCGACGAGGTCGAAGTCATGCACGACGATGCCGGGCGTGTTACCGGCACCAGACTCAAAGCCGATGGCAAGCCGGTCGAGTACGGCGGCGTCGGCACCATGTCGAAATCGAAGTTGAACGGCGTCGATCCGCAGCACATCATCGATCGCTACGGCGCCGACGCCGCGCGCATGTTCGTGATGTTCGCGAGCCCGCCGGAGCAGACGATGGAATGGTCGGATGCCGGCGTCGACGGTGCCTATCGGTTCCTGAGGCGCCTATGGACTTACGCCCAGGGACGCGCCGATGCGCTCGCGCGCTCGCCGACACCGATCGATTGGGCGCGCACCTCGCCCGAGCTGCGCACCGCCAGGCGCGAGCTGCATCTGCAACTGAAGCAGGCCGACTTCGACTATCAGCGCCTGCAGTACAACACGGTCGTGTCCGCCGGGATGAAGATGCTCAACACGCTCGAGGCCGCGCCGGCGGACGCGACCAGCGCAGCCACCGAGTTCGCCCGCGAGGGGCTTTCGTTGCTGCTGCGCGTGCTCAACCCCGTCGTTCCGCACATCACCCACGCGTTGTGGGAGGAGCTCGGCTACGCGGCCAAGCTCGGTGACATCGTCGATGCGCCGTGGCCGAAAGTGGACGCCACAGCGCTCGTTCAAGACGAGATCGAGCTCGTGCTCCAGGTCAACGGCAAGCTGCGCGGCAAGCTTACCGTCGCCGCCGGCGCTGACAGGAGCGTCATCGAAGCGGCGGCGCTGGCCTCGGCTCCGGTGCAAAAAGCGATTGCAGAAAACGGCGGCGTCGGGCACGAGCGTCCGTCGACGAGGGTCATCGTCGTACCGAACCGGCTGGTCAATGTCGTGCTGCAGACGAAAGCTGTACCGGCATGAACCGGGACCAGCTGGCAGGCATGCAGCGGCAAAAAGGAGGGCGCGGGTCATGACCATCGGTCGACTCAAACGCATTGCCGGCGCGTCGTTGCTGATTGCGCTTGCGGTGTCGTGCGGCCCGAAGGACAGGCCGATTCCGGCGGAGCCCAAGGCTCGTAGCGAGTTTCTGAGCGCAGCTGCGAGCAAGCTCACGCCGGACGAGCGCAGCCTTCTGGACCGGTTTTTTGCGCGCCTGGATGCCCAGACGGCCGCCGGCACCGCGCCACCGCAAATTACGGTGCCGCGTGCGCTGGAAGTGCAACGCAGTCACGAGACCAAGGTCACCGAAGCTCAGCGCAACTTCGGGAAGCTTCTGGAAGCGGCGAATGCGACGCTGACGATCGATGTGCGAGACGCGACCGTGGTCAAGGTCGAAAAAGCTTCCTCGCCCACCGATAGCGCGCTTCGGTTCGTGATCAACATCAACAACCGCGGAAATCGCACCGTTGAACAGCTCGCGCTGCGAGTGGAATTCCGCGAAGCGTCCGGCAAGTATCAGGCGGCGATCCCGGACCTTCAGGTCAGCGGGGTGCTGCGTCCCGGCCAGGCCGGGCGCTCGGTGCAGACGCTCCCGCTCGACGCGCGACGACACCAGTACATCCTGGATCGGAAGCCACTGCAGATCTCGGCTTATCCGACCCGAGTCGTCTATGCCGACGGGGAAAGCCTGGAGCCCGGCAAGGAGCTGCAGACCATGGAGTCCTTGCATTGGGCGAAGATCGAGTAATCATGCGTGGGGCCGCAGGACGCGTCGCAACACTCGCCTTCTCGATGCTTATCGCATGCGGATTTCATTTGCGGGGCGAGGCGCATTACGCCTTCGCCACGCTGTTCCTTAATTCGCCGCCCGCGCTGCCCATCACCACGGAGCTGAAGCGCTCGCTGGAAGGCATCGGCTCCGCCAAGCTGGTTGCTGCCGCGCCAGGCGCGGAGGCGGTGCTGGAAGTGAACAGCGTCGAAGACACCAAGCAGATCCTGTCCTTGTCGGGAGGCGGCAAGGTGGCCGAATACCTTCTCACCAAGCGTGTCATGTTCCGCGTTCACGACAACGACGGCCAGGATTGGCTGCCGACCGCGGAAGTGCTGGTGCGTCGCAGCTACACCTATAGCGACACCGAGGCTCTGGCCAAGGAGGCGCAAGAGCAGCGCCTTTGGCGCGAAATGCAGACGGACTCGGTGCAGAAGATCGTGCGTCGGCTGCAAGCCGCAAAGAAGCCGACCGCTTAGGTGGAAACTGAGTGAAAACTGAGTGAAAACCGAGTGAAACCTGAGCGAGCCGAAGCGAGCTTGGGCGATCGCGATCTGCATCGATGCGACTTCGTCCCGAGCAGCTGAACGCGCACCTGGCCAAGGGTCTGGGGCCGCTCTATGTAGTCTATGGCGATGAGCCGTTGCTGGCCATCGAAGCCGGCGACGCGATCCGCGCATCCGCCCGCGCGGCCGGATGCGAGGAACGCGAAGTATTGGTGGCCGAGCCTGGATTCAAGTGGGACGCGTTTTCGGTGGCCAGCCGCAACCTCGGTTTGTTCGGGACCCGAAAGCTTGTCGATTTACGCATCCCCAGCGGCAAGCCCGGGGTCGAAGGCGCACGCGTGCTCGAGGACTGCGCCGCCAATCCCGTACCGGATACGACGACCTTGATCACCTTGCCGCGACTCGACCGGGCAACGCTGAACTCCGCATGGTTCGCGGCGCTCGAGCAAGGCGGTATCGCGGTCGAAGTTCAGCCGCTGGAACGCGCCGACTTGCCGCGCTGGATCGCTTCCCGCCTCGAGCGCCAGCACCAGCGCGCGTCTGCCGAGACGCTGCAGTTTCTCGCCGATACCACCGAGGGCAATCTGCTTGCCGCACGACAGGAGCTCGAAAAAATCGGTTTGCTCTTGCCGCAAGGCGAGCTCGAGCAGGCAGCGGTCGAGAATGCCGTCGCCGACGTGGCGCGCTTCGATGTTTTTCAACTCTCGGAAGCGTGGCTTTCAGGCGACGCCGCGCGCGCCTGCCGCATCCTGGCGGCGCTCGAGAACGAGGGCGAAGGTATTCCTCTGCTGCTTTGGCAACTCGGAGAAGACCTCCATGCGCTGGCCGCGGTTCTTGCGTCGACAGCCTCGGGGACGCCGGTCGCCATTGCAGTCAAGAACGCACGTGTGTGGGGCAGGCGCCAGGCGGCCATGGAACGTGCGGTCCGTCGCATCGCCCCCTTGGCGATACAGCCGCTCCTCACGCGCCTTGCATGTCTGGACGCGCTTGCCAAGGGCATCGGGCGCGGGAACGTCTGGGACCACTTGCGCGACGTCGCACTGGCGCTAGCCGGACGTCCGGCACTCGCCGACAGCTAGTGTACTGAGTCAGAAGTTCCGAAGATAAAGGAGCGGATGAAATCGGCCGCCAGGCAAGGCGCGAGGCCCAAAGCGTACCCTCGGGTACGGTGAGGCGGACAAAAGTCCAATGAGGCAGGATAGTGGCCGGCAAGATGGTGGCCGCGGATTGACCAATGAGCGCCGCGAACTATCGAGCGAACTTCTGACTCAGTACACTAGTACACTAGCGCCACGCGGGAACCGCTGGGGAGGTCGCCATGTATCGCAAGATCCTCGTCGCTTACAACGGCACTCCTGAATCGCGATTGGCGCTGGACGAAAC
>DASZZK010000420.1:0-2272 GCA_035544975.1 Casimicrobiaceae bacterium
CCGCAAGCCCCGCCAGCGTTCCGGCAAGGACGAACGCCGCGAGCTTGTAGCGCCGCGTTGCGAAGCCGAGCGCGCGCATGCGCTGCTCGTTGGCCTTGATGCCTTGCAAGGCGCGGCCGAAAGGAGAGCGAAGGATCAGCGCCAGCAGCAGGAAAGCACCGGCGAGTAGCGCGAGCACCACATAGTAAAAGTGCAAGTCGTCGGCGAGATCGAGTCCGGCGACGCCGGTTGCCGGCCGCGTGTTGATGTATATCCCGTCCGACCCGCCCGCGACCCGGGTGTCGTGAAAGAAGTAATAGACCATCTGCGCGAAGGCGAGCGTGACCATGATGAAATACATGCCCGAGGTGCGCACCACGAACACGCCGATCACGAGCGCGGTGAGAGCGCTGGCGGCAAGCGACAGCGGGAGGGTGAGCCAGAAGTTGGCCGGATCGCTCGCCGGGGCCGCCACCGCGAGGGTGTAAGCCGCGACGCCGAAGTATGCCGCGTGGCCGAGGCTGACCAGCCCCGTGTAGCCCACCAGCAGATCGAGCGACAGCGCGAAAATGGACAGGATCATGATCTTGGTCATGAGTTGCACGTAGAATTTTTCGGCGAGCGCCGGAAAAAACGCCAGGACGGCGACGCCGACGATCAGTGACAAGGCGAGCGTGCGCGTTCGCATGGGTCAGGTGCGCCCGAACAGCCCGGCCGGGCGAAACAACAGCACGATCGCCATCAGCAGGTACACCGCGACACCGGCGAGCTCAGGGACGAGCACTTTGCCGAAGGTGTCGGCGAAACCGATCAAGAGCGACGCAACGAGCGCGCCTTTGAGCGAGCCGATACCGCCGATGACGACCACGACGAAGCAGACGATCAGCACCTGATTGCCCATGCCGGGAAATACCGACGACACCGGAGCGGCGACCATGCCCGCGAAAGCCGCCAGCGCGACGCCGGCGGCAAACACCAGCGCGTGAATCCAGCGGATGTTGATTCCGAGCGACTGCGCCATTTCGGGATTGGACGCGCCGGCGCGGATCATCATGCCGAGCCTTGTCTTCTGGATCGTCACGTACATCGCCGCGGCGAGCGCGAGACAGACGGCAGACAGGAACAGCCGATACACCGGATAGGAAAGGTTTTCGGTGAGCGGCAGCGAGCCTTCGAGTAGCGCAGGGATAGCGACGCTGTGGACGTCATCGCCGACGATGATGCTGCGCAGCTCCTCGAACACCAGGATGAGGCCGAAGGTGAGCAGCACCTGGTGCAGATGGTCGCGCCGATAGAGGCGAGCGATCAGCAGCCACTCCAGCGCCAGTCCCAGCGCCGCCGCCAGGATGATGCCGAGCGGCAGCGCCGTCCACAGACTGCCTGTCCATTGCGTCAGCGAGAACGCGAGGTAGGCGCCGATCATGTAGAAGCTGCCGTGCGCGAGGTTGATCACGCCCATGATGCCGAAGATCAGCGTGAGCCCGCTCGCGACCAGAAACAGGAGCAGCCCGTATTGAACGCTATTGAGGACTTGAATCAGCCATTCCATGGCGCTCTTTGGTTACTCGAGGACGAGCAAAGGCACAATGCAAAAAAGAAGCGGGGCATGCGCCCCGCCCGGATGGATGAGAAAACCAATTCGATGCGGCGGGTCACTTTTACATCTTGCAACCGCGCGCGGGATCTTCCAGCGCCTTCCACGCGATGCCGATCACCTGGTTGGCGTTGCCTTCGACGCGCCGGAGGTAAATGTCCTGGATCGGATTGTGCGCCTTGGACATGGTCCAAGCGCCGCGCGGGCTATCGATCTTGACTTTCTCCAGAGCGCTATAGAGGGCCTTCTTGTCGCCGAAGCTGCCCTTGACCGCGGCTAGGCCACCGGCAAGAAGAAGGCACGCGTCGTACCCTTGTACCGCGTAAACGTCGGCTTGGACGCCGTACTTCTTGCCGTACGCGTAACGGAACTGCTTGTTCTTGGCGTTCTCGATCCCATCGCCGTAATGCAAGGTCGTCAGCAGTCCCTGCGCCGAGGCGCCCTGCGCCTCGAGGGTCCCGTCGGTGAGGAAGCCACTGCCATAGAGTGGAATCTTTTCCTTGAGCCCGGCCGCTGCATAGTCCCTGGTGAATTTCACCGCGCCGCCGCCGGCGAAGAACACGAACACTGCATCGGGCTTGAGCGAGGCGATCTCGGTTATGTAGGGTTGGAATTCGACGTTGGGGAAAGGAAGAAACATTTCCTTGACGATGGCACCCCCCAGTTTGGTGAATGCCTCCTTGAAGCTTTCCACGGATT
>DASZZK010000421.1:0-1668 GCA_035544975.1 Casimicrobiaceae bacterium
ACCGGCTTATCGGGAAGAATACATGCGCGACCACGGCCCGGACCTGGATGACTGGTTAGACGGTACCGAATCCGGATAGGAACTCGAGCACCTGCGACGCCGCTTCTGGCCGCAGTCGTCAGAATGGCATTGGACACTGGATGTGAGATGGGCTCTTGGGGCAAGACCCCGCGCTGCCTAACATGCGCCTCGCGGGGTGATGGCGCTCAGGAGCGGCGTCGCCGACGTTTCTCGACGTTGGTCGGGAGGTTTCTAACTTCGAGGCAAATTCCGACCCGCATCGGCCGGGCGGCCCGCGCGCATTCCATTCTTATCGCCTAATTGAGCCGCGACAAGAGCCGCGACTACAGAGGGCTGCATAACGCCCCGCCGGAAAGTTACGGCTCTAGCAACCACTCTTCTTCCTCACGAGTTCTTCGGTCTCTCGGCTTCATTGGCTTGGCGCAAATAGGCCGAGAGTGACCCGCAGCGTTGTCTCGCACGGCCGATGGGATCGGATCCCCCGGGCGCGATAGCTGGTACGATCGTTGCTTCCTAGCCCTTACGCAGCAAGCTTTGCGGATATCAGCGCGTCCAGTCCCGCGAAATTTCTCGCAATCGGCGCGTCTTGAGGCAAAAAAAGGCGCCATTGGGCCAAGAACAAAAGAGAGGCTCGAAGCCCCGTTTTCAACCGTCGGCAGGCAGGCGGTTGGGCAAGGTGCGGGCGGCGATCCTGTGCAGCTTTACGGGGCAGGCGATCGCCGCGGTCGCGCTTGCGCACGCATTGCTGTTGCCTCTGCTCATCAACGGCTGGATCGATGGATTCGGGTACGGCTTCGCTGCGCTTGGAATGTCGTGCGCGGCGCTTTTAGTTGTCGGCCGTCGCGTAGCGTACTCGATCGCGCAATTGCGGACGACGCTGACGCGTTTCGGCGCGAGCCACGACGAAGCGGCGGATCTTACCGAGGCGAGGTCGACTGGCTTCGAAGGGCTGCAGCGCGGGCTCGATAACATGCATCGTCGCGTCGCGCGCCGCGAGCGAAGGCTCAAGGACGCGTACCAAGTCGCCGAGGATGAGAACGTCGCCAACCGCAGCATGGCGCAGCAATTGACGCGCTCGCAACGGATCGCCCGCGTCGGAAGCTGGGAGTGGGAGCGGGCAAGCGACAACATCGTGTGCTCGGGCGAGGCGTTCCGGATCCTCGGCGTAGACCCGGCGCAATTCAGTCCGCGCCCAACCGCGATCCGGAAGCTCGTTCACGAGGAAGATCGCCGGGCGTTCGGTCGCTGGCTCGTCCAGCTTGCAGGGGCCAAGGCACAGCAAGGGCTCGACGTGCGCATCGTCGGACACGGCGGGGAGCTGCGTCATGTGCACGTGCTCGGCGAAGCATTGCTGAGCGCCACCGGCAGCGTCCTCGGTCTGGTGGGAACGATCCAGGATGCCACCGAGCGCACCCATGCGATCCAGCAAATCCATCGCCTTGCTTATTTCGACGCGGTTACGGAGCTCCCGAACCGCTTTCGTTTCCACGAAAAGCTGGCAGAGACGCTCGAAGCCGCCAAGCGCGACGGTACGGCATTCGCGATCATGTTCCTCGACCTCGATCAGTTCAAGCGCATCAACGATACGCTGGGACACGCGGTTGGCGACGACCTGCTGCGTGTCATCGCGCAGCGGCTCACGCGTGG
>DASZZK010000422.1:0-2637 GCA_035544975.1 Casimicrobiaceae bacterium
GTGGGCTAGTCCAGCGTGCTGCGAAAGGTCTTGAGCCCGATCGCGGTGACGAGAAGGCCGAACACCGCGATCGGCCATGCCTCGGGCCAGATCTCCGCCCAGCCATTCGCCTTGAGCAGGACGCCGCGCACCACGCGCAGAAAATGCGTCAGCGGCAGCGCTTCACCGACATCCTGGGCCCAGTTCGGCATGCCGCGAAACGGAAACATGAAACCCGAAAGCAGCATCGATGGCAGGAAGAAGAAGAAAGTCATCTGCATCGCCTGCAGCTGGTTGCGCGCGAGCGACGAGAATGTGAGTCCGAGGGTCAGATTGGCGGCGATAAACAGCAGCACTGCGAGGTAGAGCACCGTAAGGCTGCCGTGAATCGGAACCCCGAACAAGAGCCACGCGAGCGTCAGCACCAGCGTTACCTGGATCAAGCCGATCAGGATGTAGGGAACGATCTTGCCGGTCATCACCTCGAGCACGGTGGCCGGCGTCGCCAACAAGTTCTCCATGGTGCCGCGCTCGCGCTCGCGCGTGATCGCCAGCCCCGTCATCATCACCATGGTCATGGTCAGGATGACTCCCATCAGCCCGGGCACGATGTTGTATTGCGTGATCGCTTCCGGGTTGTAACGCGCGTGGACGCGCACCTCGAAGGCGTTGGGTGTCCCCGCAAGCGGAGCCAGCGGCCCGGTCAGATCGTGCACCAGCACCGTTTGCGCGAGCTGATTGACCGCGGCGATGGCGTTGCCGGTGGCGGAAGGGTCGGTGGCGTCCGCCTCCAGGAGCAACGCGGGGCGCTCGCCGCGCACCAGCCGCCGTGAGAAGTCTGCCGGAATCGTCACCACGAATTGCGCTTTGCCCGTGGCCAGCATGCGGTCGCTTTCCTGCTCGTTCGCCGCCTCGCCGATGTACTCGAAATAACTGCTGTTCTTGAGGCCCGCGAGAATGCTGCGGGAAAACTCTCCCCGGTCGGCAATCAGCGCGGCGGTGGGCAAGTGCTTGGGATCGGAGTTGATCGCGAATCCGAACAGGATCAACTGCACCACCGGGATGCCGACGATCATGCCGAAAGTCAGCCGATCGCGCTTGAGCTGGATGAATTCCTTGCCGACGATGCCGAGCCAGCGGGAAAACGAGAACCACTGCGTCATTGAGTGGCCTCCTCTTTCTCGCCGACATTGCGCATCAGATGGATGAACACGTCCTCGAGTCCGGGCTCGACTTCGCGCCAGTGCAGCGCCGGCGTATCCATTAACGGTTCCAGCGCTGCCTTGAGCCGCTCGCGATTCGAGCCCGTGACGTGCAGCACGGCGCCGAACGACGCGACCTGCTCGACCGCGGGCAGCGTGCGCAGCTTCGCCGCGAGCGCGGGCAGAGCTTCGCCCTCGACCGCCCACGTGATGAGCGCCTGGCTGGCGATGACTTCACTCGCGGCTCCCTGCGCCAGCAAGCTGCCATTGAGGATGTAGCCGAGCTTGTGGCAGCGTTCCGCTTCGTCCATGTAGTGGGTGCTGACCAGGACCGTGATGCCCTGCGCCGCCAGCGCATGCAACTCGTCCCAGAAATCGCGGCGCGCCTTGGGATCGACGCCGGCCGTCGGCTCGTCCAGCAACAAGAGGTCGGGCGCGTGCAAAAGACACGCGGCGAGCGCGAGACGCTGCTTCCAGCCGCCGGACAGGGTGCCGGCAAGCTGATTGCCGCGTTCGGCGAGTCCCATGTGTGCGAGCGTCTCGTCGACATGCCGCCGGCGCTCGGTCATGCCGTACATGCGGGCGATGAAGTTCAGATTCTCGCGCAGGGTCAAATCTTCCCAGAAGGAAAACCGCTGCGTCATGTAGCCGACGTGGCGCTTGATCTCCTTGGTCTCGCGAAGAATGTCGTAACCGAGGCAGGTTCCCTGTCCGCTGTCCGGAGTCAAAAGCCCGCAGAGCATCCGAATCGACGTGGTCTTGCCGCTTCCGTTGGGGCCCAAAAAGCCGAAGATCTCTCCTCGCCGCACCGTCAACGCGAGATCCCTGACCGCGTGGTTGTCGCCGAAGTGCTTGTTCAAACCTCGCACGTCGATGACCACGTCGGAGTGCGCTGCATCCATCGTCAGTTCCGTGTCTGTGGCAGGGAGACATCGACCGGCTGGCCGGGATTGAGCCGGACAGCGACGCTCGCTTCAGGCTTCGCCTCCACCAGATAGACCAGCTTGGCGCGGTTCTCCTTGGAATAAAGCACCGGTGGCGTGAACTCCGCGCGATCGGCTATAAAGCTGACGGTCGCGCTCATGGCGTCGCCGCATCCATCGCATGAGAATCGCACTACCTGCCCCGGGCGCAAGGCGCCGAGCTGCGGCTCCGCGACAAAAAATCGGATCTTGACGTTGCCCGGAGGCAACAGGCTCGCCACCACCGCGCCCGCCGGCACCCAGTCGCCAACCACGAAATAGGTATCGCTGACGTGACCGCTCGCGGGCGCGGCGACGGCGCGTTGCGAAAGCCGCCAATCTGCCTGCGCCAGCGCCTGCCGCGCCGCATCCGCGTCGGCTTGCGCGGCGCGAATCTCGTCCGGCCGCGCCGGCATTTTGGCAGTCTCTACCGCGGCCTTCAGCTCCTGCACGTGTGCGTCGTCGTTCTTGAGCCGCGTGCGCACGTCGTCAAG
>DASZZK010000423.1:0-2165 GCA_035544975.1 Casimicrobiaceae bacterium
AGCCGCCGATCAGATGCAGCCTGCGCCACAGTGACCAGTCGCGCCGGAGCAAGGTATAGATCACCATCGCCACTCCGGGCAGCACCACGCCGATCAGCCCTTTGGACAGCACCGCCAGCGCCAGCGCCGCCCACGCCGCAAGCATCCACCCGCGCTCCTCCGCAGGCGTTGCGTCGTCGCGCTGGGCGATGAACAGACTGCCGAGGCCAACGCTCATCCAGAACGTGACGCCGGCATCGAGCGTAAGGATGTGGGCGTTCAAGACGTACCACGCGCTGCCACCGAGCACCGCGGCGCTGTACAGTCCCAGCAGCGGGCCGCCAAGGCGCAGACCCACGTAACCGATGAACAGAACGCCGAGGAACCCCGACAGGGCGGGCCACACGCGGGCCGTCCAATGATGAACGCCGAAGATCGAATAGGCGGCAGCGGTGATCCAGTATTGCAGCGCCGGCTTCTCGAAATATTTGATCCCGTTCAGCCGCGGCGTTATCCAGTCGCCGCTGGCCACCATCTCGCGCGGAATTTCCGCGTATCGGCCCTCGTCCGGATGCACCAGACGGCGATAGTCGAGATTCGAAAACCAGATCGCGGTGAAAACGAGCAATAGGACGACGACGCCGCGGCGGGTCAACGCCGGCAGCAGGGCAGCGACAGCAGGAGAGGCGGGAGAGGACATCGCGGAAGGGCGCGATTTTACCGCGTTCCGCAATATAGAGGCGACTCCCGGCTCTCTTGCTGCTCCACCCGTCATTCGCTACCATGCGAGCATGTCGACACTGCGTGGACGCACTCCTCGCATCCCGTGCCGCTCCGCCACGATCTGTCGAAGCGCCGTGCGCGGCGTTCGATCATCGACCTGATGTAATCAGTCAAGATGGAGCCGCCAGACCGCACTGGCGGCTCTTTTTTTTGGAACCGATGATGCCAGCGCCATTGATGCTGTACGACAACTACGCACGCGAGCGACGCCGGTTCGAGCCGCTCGTCGCCGGCGCTGCCGGCCTCTACACCTGCGGGCCGACTGTGTACGACTATCAGCACATCGGCAACTTCCGCACCTTTCTTTTCGAGGATCTCCTGAAGCGCGTGCTGGAGTGGAATGGCTACGCCGTGCGGCACGTAATGAACATCACCGATGTCGGACACCTGACATCGGACGCCGACACCGGCGAAGACAAGATGGAACAGGGCGCGCGCCGGACCGGCAAGACCGCCTGGGAAACCGCGCAGCTCTATACCGATGCCTTCATCGATGACATGGCGCGCCTGAACATGGAGCCGCCATCGGTGCTTTGTCGTGCGACCGATCATATTCAGGACCAGATCGAATTCATCGCCGATATCGAGAAAAACGGATTCACCTATCGGACGTCGGATGGAATCTACTTCAATACCAGCTTGCAGCCGGACTATGGCTTTCTGGCCCGTCTCGACAAGGCAGGACTGGAAGCGGGCAAGCGGGTCGAGCTCGGCGAGAAGAAAAGCATTACCGACTTCGCGCTGTGGAAATTCTCCGCGCCGGGCGAACATCGGCAGATGGAATGGAACAGCCCCTGGGGCACCGGCTTTCCAGGCTGGCACATCGAATGCTCGGCGATGGCGCAGAAGTATCTCGGCGATTTTTTCGACATTCATTGCGGGGGCGAAGATCACATCCCGGTCCATCACACCAACGAAATCGCCCAAACCGAGGCACGCGTCGGGACGAGGCTCGCCAACTTCTGGATGCACGCGTATTTTCTATTGTCGAACGATGCCAAGATGGCGAAATCCGCGGGCGAATTTCTGCGCCTGCAGACGCTCATCGATCGCGGCTACGACCCGTTGGCGTTTCGCTACCTTTGCCTGACTGCGCACTATCGTACCCAGCTCAATTTCACCTGGGACGCACTGGACGCGGCGGCGAAAGGCCTCGACCGGCTTCGTAACGGCGTATTCGCGCTCGGAGAGACCGGCGCGAACGGCGCTGAAGCGGACGCTGGATATCGCGAACGCTTCACTGCGGAAATCAACGACGACTTGAATCTGCCGCGCGCGTTGGCGCTGGCGTGGGAGGTGCTTCGCGGCAACTTGGGCGTGGACACCAAGAAGGCGACGCTGCTCGACTTCGATCGCGTGTTCGGGCTCGGGCTCGGTATCTGGGCGCCCAAGACCGAGTCGAT
>DASZZK010000424.1:0-4018 GCA_035544975.1 Casimicrobiaceae bacterium
GACACCAAGCCGCCCGGCGCGCGGGTGAGAATTAGGACACCGCTCAGCACGGTGACGGCATCCGACGCGGCCGCGGTGGTGCATGTCACTGGGGATGCTGTCGAGATGTTCGTCGAGACCGGCGCCGTCAAGATGATCGAGACTGCAAAACCGGACACATCGGGAAGCGAAACGAAGGCTGGAGAATACGCCGGCCGCGCCGCCGGCAAGCCCATCGACTCAGCGCGGGCGCGGTCGGTGTTCATTGCCGCGATGCCACGCGATTTCATGGATCCGCTGCCCAAGCGCGCCGCAAAATTCACCTCCGCGCGGCCAGATCCTGCCCCGGACCGCGACGCGACGTTTGCCGAGGCGCAGCCGTGGTTGACCGGCCCGTACCGCGTGGCGTTCATGAAGCGCTTCGAACCGAAGCTCTCGGATCCCGCATTCCGCACCGCGGCGGAGGCCAACAGCAGGGTTCTTCCGGAATGGAACGCCGTTGCCAAGCCGAAGGCCGAGCCCGTTCCGCCACCGAAAGAAAAGGAAGCGGAAAAGGAAAAGGAGAAGGAAAAGCCCAAAGAACCCGCAAGAACATGGCACTGGCCGTGGGAAACTCCGCGCAAATAGCGAAATACCCTTGAGTAACCCATCGGAGTACGAGTGAACCTAGTTTGGAAATTCAACGCGGCGCTGCTTGGCATCTTTATCCTTGGCTTTGCGCTCGCGAGCTACGTCTCGTACCGGGTGCTGCAGGCCAATGCGCGAGAGGAAGTGCTGCAGCACGCCCGGATCATGATGGAAGCCGCGTCGTCCGCGCGCGTCTACACCAATACGCAGGTCAAACCGCTCCTGGAGACGCAGCTCAAGTACCGGTTTCTACCGCAATCGGTTCCCGCGTTCGCCGCCACCGAGCAATTCAACGACATGCGCAGGAGGTATCCCGACTACAGCTACAAGGAAGCGACGCTCAATCCGACCAATCCCCGCAACCGCGCGGCCGACTGGGAGGCCGACGTCGTGAACATGTTCCGCGCGACACCCACCCGGCTCGAGACCTTCGGCGAGCGCGATACGCCGGAAGGCCGTTTGATGTATCTGGCACGGCCGATCCAGATCAAGGATCCGGCGTGCCTCGTCTGTCACAGTACTCCGGATGCGGCACCCAAGACGATGATTGAGACCTACGGCTCCGTCAACGGCTTCGGCTGGAAAGTAAACGATATAATCGGCGCGCAGGTCGTATCGGTGCCGACCGCCGTCCCGCTGCAGCGTGCCAACTACGTGTTCAAGATTTTCCTGGTGTCGCTGGGGGCGATTTTCATCTTCACCATTGTCATGCTCAACGTCATGCTGTATTGGTTCGTTACCCGGCGCGTCAAGCGCCTGGCGAGGCTTGCCGACGAAGTAAGCCTCGGCAATCTCGATGCAGGCGACTTTCGTACCCGCAGCCAGGACGAGATCGGCGTTTTGACCGAGGCGCTGGGGCGGATGAAGACCAGCATGGTGCAGGCGATCAAGATGCTCGAAGGCTAATGCTTGAGGCAGATTCATGACTGACCCCGCCACCATCGGCAAATACCGCATCGACAGCGTGCTCGGCAAGGGCGCGATGGGGGTCGTGTACAAGGCGTTCGATCCCGGCATCGAACGCGCGGTGGCGATCAAGACCGTACGTAAGGACCTGGTCGACCCCGATATGGTCGAGCAGTCGATGGCACGCTTCAAGAACGAAGCGCGCGCGGCCGGCCGGCTGCTGCATCCCAACATCGTCAGCGTGTACGAGTACGGCGAGGACGACGACAACGCGTTCATCGTCATGGAATACGTCGAGGGCACCGGGCTGCGTGATTTCCTGAATCGCGGCGCGGCCTTCGATCTGGCGCAGATCGCGGCGGTCATGACCCAGCTGCTGCTGGCGCTGGATTTCGCGCACGAGCGCGGCGTCATCCACCGCGACATCAAGCCGGCGAACCTGATCCTGACCGGGTTGGGCACGCTGAAGGTCGCGGATTTCGGCATCGCCCGCATCGATACCTCGAGCCTGACATCGCTGGGCATGGTGATGGGCACGCCGTCGTACATGTCGCCTGAGCAATGCCAGGGACTGGTGGTCGACCGTCGTACCGACCTCTTTAGCGCAGGTGTGGTCTTCTACGAGCTCGTCGCGGGCGAAAAGCCGTTCAGCGGCGCGCTGGAGACCATTGCCTACAAGATCTGTCACGAGGATCCGCGTCCGCCGTCGACGGTTTCGCGTCTGGCCTTGTCGCCGACCATCGACGCGGTGATCGCGACCGCGCTGGAAAAAAATCCGGACGCGCGTTTTCAGAATGCGAAGGCGCTCTCCCGCGCGCTGAGGCAAGCGTGTGAAGCGCAGGCCGACGTGACCGATGATCCGCTCGGCGCGACGCAGATCAATATGGCGGCGGTGCGAATAGAACCCTCGACGGCGGTCCCCGCCTGGGATGAAACGGTTCTGCGCACGGTCGAGCGGCAGTTTGCGCGCTATGTCGGCCCGATGGCGCGGGTCATGACACGCCGGGCCGCCGACCGAACCACCGATGTCGACGAGCTTTATACGCTGCTGGCCGAGAACATCAGCGATCCTGCGCACCGCCAGCGATTTTTCGACGAAGGGAGCGCGACGGCGGGCGCGGCGCGCGGCGCGAGACTTTCCGGCTCGACCACGGGACAGCGAACTCGCGCCCATGCAGCCGCGCTGGAACAGAGCTTCGTCGACCAGACGACGATGCGCCTCGCGACGTATCTGGGGCCCATTGCGCGAGTGGTCGCCAACCGCGCGGCACAAAAGGCCGCGACCCAGGACGAATTCGTGCAACTGGTCGCCGGCCACCTCGGAGCGCAGGACCGAGGCGCGTTTTTGCGCGAAATCGGCTTCGACCACTAGCCGTCGCTAGCCCGCACAGCGCCGGCTCTTCCACCCTATAGCAAAACTGCATCGTCGCGCGTCGCCGGCCAGCGCTGATTCGCGGGCGCTCGCACCCCACTCGCTGGCGCGAGCGGGACCTGGCTCGCTGCTCACAGCGCTACATCCGCTCGATAATCGCCGCGATTCCCTGACCGCCACCGATGCACATGGTGATGAGGCCATAGCGCCCGCCGGTGCGCTGAAGCTCGTACATCGCTTTCACCGTCAGCAGGCACCCGGTGGCGCCGATCGGATGGCCGAGCGCGATCGCACCGCCGTTCGGGTTGACCTTGGCCGCGTTCATGCCCAACTCCTTGCTGACGCCGAGCGCCTGCGCGGCAAATGCCTCGTTCGATTCGATAACGTCCATCTGGTCGAGCTTGAGCCCCGCCTTGGCCAGGGCGCGGGGAACCGCGCCGACGGGGCCAAGGCCCATGATCTTGGGGTCGATGCCGGCGTGGCCATAGGCGAGCAGCCGGGCCATCGGCTTGAGGCCCTTCTTCGCCGCCGCCGATTTTTCCATCAGCACCACCGCCGCCGCCGCGTCATTGATGCCCGACGCGTTGCCCGCGGTGACGCTGCCGTTTTCCTTGATGAACACCGCCTTGAGCTTCGCCATGCCTTCGATGGTCGCGTCGCCGCGCACGTGCTCGTCGGTATCGAATTGGAGCGGCCCTTTCTTGCTCTTGAGCTCGATCGGCAGAATTTGACTCTTGAAATGTCCGGCGGCGATCGCCGCTGCGGCGCGTTTGTGGCTTTCGACGGCGAACGCGTCCTGCTGCTCGCGCGAGATGCCACACTTGGTGGCGACATTCTCGGCGGTTACGCCCATGTGGATGGCGTCGAACGGATCGGTCAGCGCGCCGACCATCGCATCGAGCACCTTGGTGTCCCCCATGCGCGCACCCCAGCGCTGGGTCAGGTTCATGTACGCGGCGCGGCTCATGCTCTCGGCGCCGCCGGCCACCGCGGCGTCGATGTCACCGAGGAGTATGTACTGCGATGCGCTGACGATCGCCTGCAAGACGCTGCCGCACAAACGGTTGAGCGTCAGCGCGCCGGTTTCATGCGGCAGGCCGCCATTGACGCAAGCCACCCGCGCCAGATACATGT
>DASZZK010000425.1:0-7696 GCA_035544975.1 Casimicrobiaceae bacterium
CGCGCTCGTTGCCGCGAATAATCTCGCCCGGATCGTGAGTCTCGATGTTGCTGACCAGAAGAAAGCGGCTCTGCAATTTGCCACCCTCGTCGGCGAGCGCGAAATACCGCTGGTTCCGCTGCATGGTGAGGATGAGGCACTCCTGCGGGACTTCGAGGAACGCCGGATCGAATCCTCCCGTGTAGACCTTGGGCCATTCGACCAACGCGGTCACTTCGTCGAGCAGGTCAGAGGGCATGATTACGTTTGCGCTGGCCGCCGCAAGTTCGAGCTGCGCAACGATCTTTTTACGCCGTTCAGCAAAACGCGGGACTACCTTGCCCTCCTCAAGCGTTGGCTCGTACGCTCCCGCGGTCTCGATGTCTATTTCCGACCGGGCCAAGAACCGATGTCCAGCCGTTGTACGTCCTGCTTCCAAGCCAAGCGCCATAACAGACACGACTTTTGGTCCATGAAGCGCAACGAGGCGATGGGCGGGGCGTGCGAATTTGATCGTTGCGCCATCGGATCGCTGGTAACTCATCGCTTTCGGGACGGGAAGCTTCTCGATAGTTTCGTCGAGCACGCTTTGAAGGCTGACAACAAGACTTTGTCCTTTGGCGAGCGATCGCAGCCAGACGTAGTCAGCCTTTCCATCGGACGCGACGTAGAGGTGATCCGGACCGTCCCACGCATCCGGATAACCGTTGGCGAGGTGTCCACGGCCAGTCTTCTCGAGCCGCTTTCGCAGCGCAGTAGAGGGCTTTCCAGATGCATCAGCTGCGGAGGCTACCGGCATCAGTCTCTCTACGACTTCGCTGTCGTCCGCTTCGTGTCGAACCGCCGCGATAGATACAGACAGCCGGCGCGGGGTCGCGTACGCGGTTGGCTCGACCCCTTCGTCGACCAGTCCGCACTGAGCAAGTCCCTTCTTGATGCTAGCTGCGAACGCCTCGCCCAACGCCCTCAGCGCTCTCGGTGGCAGTTCCTCCGTCAGGAGCTCGACCAGCAGTGTCTCTGCCCGCATCTCGGTCATCCGGCCGGTTCCGCCGCTCTTCCCAGCATAGGGAAGCCAAGAGCTTCGCGCGATTCCACATATGCCTGCGCAACCAGCCGCGACAGCGTACGAATGCGTCCGATGTAGCTCGCGCGCTCGGTCACCGAGATTGCCCCGCGCGCGTCGAGCAGATTGAACGTGTGCGCGGCCTTGAGGATCATCTCGTAGCCGGGCAGTGTCAGCTTTGCCTCGAGCAGGCGCTTGGCCTCGGCCTCGAAAATGCCGAACAACTTGAACAATTCCGGCGCGTTCGATTGTTCGAAGTTATATATAGACTGCTCGACTTCGTTCTGGTGATAAACGTCGCCATAGGAAAGTGAGTGCTCTGCACCGTTTTCCTTCGAGACGGTCCATACGAGATCGAATACGTTCTCCTTCCCTTGCAGGTACATCGCGAGTCGTTCAAGGCCATAGGTGATTTCGCCGGTGATGGGCTTGCAATCGAGGCCGCCGACCTGCTGGAAATAAGTGAACTGGGTGATTTCCATCCCGTTCAGCCACACCTCCCATCCCAGCCCCCAGGCGCCCAGTGTCGGATTCTCCCAGTCGTCTTCGACGAAGCGCACGTCGTTCGTTTTCAGGTCGAGACCGAGTGCGGTCAGCGATCCGAGATACAGATCGAGAATGTTCTCGGGCGATGGTTTAAGCACGACCTGATACTGGTAATAGTGTTGCAGACGGTTGGGATTTTCGCCGTAACGGCCGTCCTTCGGACGCCGCGACGGTTGCACGTACGCGGCGCGCCATGGCTCGGGACCCAGCGCGCGAAGGAAGGTGGCGGTGTGCGAAGTGCCCGCGCCCACTTCCATGTCGTACGGCTGCAGCAGCGCGCAACCCTGCGCTCCCCAATACTCCTGAAGCCTGAGAATGACCTGCTGGAACGTAAGCACGTGGGCCAAGCTGTCTCGGGCGTGGTGAAGGTCCCGATGTTACTGGATGCCAGCGTCGCGACCAAACGTACCGATCTTCCTTTGGAAACGCCGCGTCAGCAAGAGTGTTGTCGCGATGATCAATAGCGCCAGCGCAACCGCGAGTGCGTCGCCAAAGCGGACGTACGGGGTCACGCCTTGTCGCCCGTCAACAGTGCCCTCGAGCACGCCGCGCGTGAACCACGGTAGGCGCGAGCGCTCCACCCCGTGGTGATCGATGATGGAGGTAATGCCGGTATTGGTCGCGCGCAGCATCGGCCGCGCGGTCTCGAGCGCGCGCATGGCGGCGATCTGATCGTGCTGCTCCGCCGCAAGCGAATGACCGTACCAGGCGTCGTTGGTGACATTGACCAGCAAGGTTGCGTCAGCGGCGCGGCGGCCGAGCTCGCCGCCAAACGCGTCTTCATAGCAGATGTTGACCGCCAACCGCTGGCCCGCCACGGCAAATGGCTCCTGGTATGCCGCGCCCGGGGTCTGGTCGGCGAGCGGAATGGCGAGCACGTTGCGGATGAACCAACCGAATAGCGGTTTGAGCGGAATCGTCTCGCCGAAGGGTACAAGGTGATGCTTGCGATAGACCTGAGTGGTTGCGGTGCCGACGCTCACGACGCTATTGAAGTAGCGCGCCTCCTCCTCGGCGCTTGTGGGCGGCTCGAAAAAAAAGAGCCCGAGCAGCATGTCGCCGCCATTGTGCTGCGCCGCCGAGCGCAACAGCGCGACGTATTCAGGCGCAACTTCGTCGGCGAACATCGGCAGCGCGCTTTCCGGGAGGACGATGAGGCGTCCGCGGCTCTTCGCAACCAGATCGGCGTAGATCGCGAGCGTCTTTTCGCGATACGACGGATCGAACTTGACGTCCTGTTCGATATTTCCCTGAACCAGGCTGACCGTCGTCGGCTCGCCGACCGGATGGCTCCAATCCACGCGAGCCAGCGCGTACCCGCACAGCCAAACGATTGCCACCGCGACAGCGCTAACAAGCGTCCGCCAACGGTATGGGTCGATGCTGGTGACCGCATGGGTGAGCCACGCCGCCGTCAGCGCGAGGAAGAGGCCCGGCAACAGCACGCCGCCGATGGGAGCGTAACCGGCGAGCGGCGCTGCGACCTGTGCGTATCCGATCGAGAGCCAGCCGAAGCCCGAGAAAAGCCACCCGCGCAGCCACTCCGAAAGCGTCCACGCTGCCGCTGCGACGATCAGGCGCGCAACCGAATCAGGCTTGGTGGTTCGTGCGGCGATCCATCCGGCCAACGCCGGAAACAGAGCAAGATAGACGCAAAACCCGGCGGTGCCGATCGCGGCAAGGGGCGCAGGCATGTCGCCAAAGGTACTGAGCGCGACGTAAACCCACGAAACGCCGGCGGCAAAGAGTCCCAGTCCAAACGCAAAGCCCAGAGCGCCGGCGCGGCGCGCGGAGGCGGCACGCTGCCAGAGCAAGAACAGGCCCGCAACCGTCAGCGCGGGAAGGAGAGACAGTCCAAAAGGGGCGAAGCTGAAAACGGTGGCAACGCCGAGCAAAAGCGCCGCAAGTGTAGCGAGTATCGGGGGCATCAAGCCCCGCCCGGCTCGGGTCCTTCGTCGGGAATGGGCGTCAGCTTTTCCACCTGCACGGTGTAGATGCGGCGGCTGTCGGCGCGGATGACCTTGAAGCGGAAGTTGCCGATGGTGGTCGATTCGCCGCGCTTCGGAAGACGTTTGAATCCCGACAGCACCAGACCACCCACGGTGGCGTACTCCTGATGCCCGAAATCCGCGCCGAGCGCCTCGTTGAAGTCGGCGATCTCGGTCTGCGCCTTGACGCGGTAACGGCCGTTCGCCTCGGGAATGATGTTGTCCTCGGCTTCGTCGAAATCGTACTCGTCATCGATGTCGCCGACGATCTGCTCCAGCACATCCTCGATGGTGACCAGTCCCGAGACACCACCGTATTCATCGACGACGATGGCGATATGGTTGCGATTGGCGCGGAAGTCCCGCAGCAATACGTTGAGCCGCTTGGATTCGGGAACGAAAACCGCGGGACGCAGAGTGTCGCGAAGGTTGAAGCTTTCCGGATTGGCATAATAATTCAGCAGCTCCTTGGCCAGCAGGATGCCGATTACATCGTCCTTGTTCTCGCCAATGACCGGAAAGCGCGAGTGCCGAGTCTCGAGCACGAACGGAATGAAGCCGGCCGGCTCGTCCTCGATCGATACCACGTCCATCTGCGCGCGCGGGATCATGATGTCGCGCACCGTCATTTCGGAAACCTGCAACGCACCTTCGATGATCGACAGCGCATCGGCGTCCAGGAGCTTTCGCTCGAAAGAGCCGTGCAGCAGATGGAGAAGCTCTTCGCGGTCCTCCGGCTCACGAGTCAGGAAAGCCGACAGCCGTTCGAGGAGAGTCGGTTTTTCCGCGAACCTGGTGTCACGCTCGTCGTCGCCGGTCGTTGCTCTCATCGAGATGGGCCTTGCGCTGCCTGGGCCGCCGCCTCGCCGCGCGCCGCATACGGGTCCGCTACGCCGAGCGCGGCAAGAATCGCCACCTCGCGCGCCTCCATCCGGGCTGCCTCGTCGGCGCGGCCATGGTCGTAACCTTGAAGGTGCAGCATGCCGTGAACCACGAGATGGGCGCAGTGAGCGGCGAGCGTCTTCCCCTGCTCGGCCGCCTCCTGTCTCAACAGTGGGAGGCATAGCACCACGTCGCCGTGAACCATGCCGGGCCGATCATCGTACGCGAACGACAGCACGTTGGTCGGACCGCTCTTGCGTCGATAACGGCGGTTGAGTATCGCGCCTTCCGCGGTGTCGACAAGGCGCAGCGTCACGACGGCGTCACTTGCCAGCGCGGCGGATGCCCAGCGTCGAAGAAGCTTCCTTGCCGGCAGATCGTCGCCGGCGACCGCATATTGAACGCTGAGCGAAAGGCGCGCGTTTCGGCTCACGTCGCTGCCAGCATATTCGAATGCACGAGCGACGATGCTGCCCCCGCCTGCGAATGCGCCAGCTCGAGCAGCTTGGCAAAAAGTGGAATAACGGTCGAATTGTCGTGCGCCAGAAGGTTGTCGCCGACGTAGATCTCGATCGACGACCAGCCGGGACTGTTTCCGGGACCGAAGCGCTGTGCGAGCCACGCTCCGTCTTCCGAAGCGATCTGGTCCCGCGCTGCCGTAAGCGCGGCGGGCGGCGCGGCAAAGTGAACGTGAAAAAGGTTGACCTGCGGAGGCTGCGGATCGATGACTATCCCATCGATCGTCGACAGCCCGGCGGCGAAGCCGAGGGCACGTGCACGGTACGCCGGCATTTTCGCGAGCTGCATGTCGAGGCGCATCGCAGCCGATGCTACGAAGGGGTGAAGCTGGACCAGAGTGCCGCCCTGACGGCGTCTCCAGATGCGCGCTTCGGCGATGAAATCCTCGGGGCCCAGCAGCATCGCCCCGGCGAGCGCGCCGACGCCTTTGTAGAAGGACACGTAGACCGAGTCGAACGGCGCGCAAAGGTCGGCCAGAGACCTTGGCGCAAAATATTCTCTGGCTTCCCACAGCCGAGCGCCGTCCATGTGCAGCCTCATGCCATGGTCGTGAGCGAGCGCGGAGAGCGCCTCGATTTCCTCCCACGCCGGGAGCCGCCCGCCTATTTCTCTGGCGGGCAGCTCGACCAGCAGTGCCGCCGGCGGCTCGGTGCTGTCGGCAACGCTTTTGGCCAATAAGGCCGCAAGATCGCGCGCCTCGGTGGGACGCTCCCGCGCACCGAGCAGCGTGGCGTCGAGGCCGTGCAGATGCGCGTAGGCACGCTCCTCGTGAAGCTCGAGGTGCGAGGTGGCGTGCATGGCGATCCGCCGGATGCCCTTTCTCTCGCACCATATGCGCAGCGCAATGAGCTGCGCCATGGTCCCGCTCGGCATGAAAACCGCAGCGGCCTTGCCCAGCAGCGTGGCGACCTTGCGCTCGAATCCTTCGATCAGCTCGCCCTCGCCGTACCGGTCGGCATGCCAGCCATGTTCCTGGCACCAATGTCCGATGCGCGCGAGCTCGGCGCCGGGCGCCGGCGGCGCGTGCCCCGACACGTGAATCGTGCAGCGTCTGCGCAGAGACTCCTGCTCCGCCGCGTTCAGCGGAGCCGGAATCATCTTCCGCCCGGCGGCGTATCGCTGGGAGCATCGATGCGTTCGCTTTTCGTACGCATTTCATACGCGTTGATGATTTTCTGCACCAGCGGGTGACGCACGACGTCGGCGCTGGTGAACTCGGTAAACGCGATTCCGCGCACGTCGGCGAGAACCCGCCGGGCTTCGATCAAGCCGCTTTTCTGTCCTCGCGCGAGATCGATCTGGGTTACGTCGCCCGTGATGACCGACTTGGTGCCGAATCCGATCCGGGTCAGGAACATCTTCATTTGCTCGGGAGTCGTGTTCTGCGCTTCGTCGAGGATGATGAACGAATGGTTGAGCGTTCGTCCGCGCATGTAGGCGAGCGGAGCGATCTCGATGGTGTTGCGCTCGAAGAGTTTCGCTGTCTTGTCGAACCCCATCAGGTCGTACAGGGCGTCGTACAGCGGCCGCAGATAGGGATCGACTTTTTGCGCGAGGTCGCCCGGAAGAAAACCGAGCCGCTCGCCGGCTTCGACGGCCGGCCGCACCAGCACGATGCGCTTGACCGTATCGCGTTCGAGCGCATCGACGGCGCAGGCGACGGCGAGGTAGGTCTTGCCGGTGCCGGCAGGACCGATGCCGAAGGTGATGTCGTGTTCCTGAATGTGGCGCAGGTACAGGATCTGGTTCGGCGTCCTGCCGTGCAGGTCGGCGCGACGGGTGCGTAACTGCGCCGTCGCGGCATCGCCTTCGCCGGGCGGCGCGCCAGCGGCATTGTGCTGCGTCGCCAGCTCTATCAATCCGAGCTGGATATCGTCGACCGAGAGCGGCTCCGCCGCGTGGGCGTAAAAGCGTTGCAGCGCCGTTGCCGCCTGTTGCACCTGCGGCGACGCGCCGCGCAGCGTGATCGCGCTGCCGCGCCGGGCGATGGTGACGTCGAGCGCCGCCTCGACCTGGCGCAGGTTGGCGTCGAGCGCGCCGCAAAGATTGGCCAGCGCGCGGTTGTCTACGGGCGAGAGCTCCAGCTCGACGGTCTGCGGCTTCAACGCGCGCCTACACGCCGGGGCGCAGCAACGGGGCCTTCAATGCCTCTTCCAGCGTATTCTCGCACTCCGCGAGATGCGCGCGCGCCTCCTTGGAGTACGTGTTCCTCGGCTTCGCGACCTTGATCTGAGCGAGCAATTGCTTGGCGTTTTCGCGTTGCAGCGCGCGCGCGTCGGCCTGAACTGATTGTGACGGCCGCAGCAGCGTGCTGGCGATCCTGCGGAGGTACTCGCGCTGCAGATTGCGACGGAAAGAACCGATGTCGCGGCCGGTTTTAAGTTCGCTCCAGATAGCGTCCTGTAGCGCGTCGTACAGCTCAGAAAGTCGGAAGCTTTGGTTGTCCCTGGTTTGCCGGAATTCGCCTTCCGCGATCCGTGTAGCCACTCCGTCGCTCATCAGCTGATCGAGCATCGCACGCTGTACCCCCAGCATGCGCGTCGTCAGGACGATATCGGGCGTGATTGCACTTAATCCGACATCGCCGCGAAAGCGGTCGAACTGATGCACGGTGAGGCGGCGTACGAACTCGGGACGAAGGCGGAAGCTGTCGACCGACAATAGTCCGTCGGCGATGAGCTTGAGCGCCGCCCGTTGCTTCGCCGCAGGCACCGGCGTG
>DASZZK010000426.1:0-9327 GCA_035544975.1 Casimicrobiaceae bacterium
TTTCATAGCGCTCGATGTTCCGGCGCCGCAGCTCGAGGTCGCCGATGTCCTCGAGCAGCAACTTGAGCTCGGCGGCCGCGAGGATCGCAAGGTCGGCGTGCTCGTTGAAAAAATCGAAGAACTTTCCTTCGCGGGGCAGAATGCGGACCATCGCGGACTTTACTCGATCACAGGGAGGCGCGATTATCGCACCGCGGGCGCTCGAGCGCTCAATCGGATTTGGCGACCGTAAGCACCCGACGCGGGCGACGACCAAGTGTTTTGCCTGCAGCGCGAAGCGCGCTATTCTTTGGCGGCAGGCGGATGAAAGGGAGCGTCATGACGACCGCAGTGAATGCGATGCAGACCGCGGTGCTGGGCGGCGGCTGCTTCTGGTGCCTGGAGGCCGTGTTCGATCAACTCGGCGGCGTGCAGTCGGTCGAGTCGGGCTATGCGGGCGGACGGGCGCCCGATCCCAGCTACGAGGAGGTATGCAGTGGGACCAGCGGCCACGCCGAGGTGGTGAAGATCGAGTTCGATCCCGAGATCTTGTCGTTTCGTGACTTGCTCAAGGTCTTTTTCTCGATCCACGATCCGACGACGCTGAACCGGCAGGGAAGCGACGTCGGCACGCAATATCGGTCGGTGATCTACTGCCAAACTCCGGCGCAGCGCGCGGACGCAAACGCGGTCATCGATGAATTAACGCGCGAAAAGCTATGGTCCCAACCGATCGTGACCGAAATCGCCGACGCGGCGCCGTTCTATCCCGCCGAGACCTATCACCAGGAATACTTCGAGCGCAACGGTCGACAGCCGTACTGTCAGTTCGTCGTTGCGCCGAAAGTGGCCAAGTTCCGCAAGCAGCACGTCGATCGCCTGAAACGTCGCTAGGATAACTAGCGGCGGCGCGCAAAAAAGCCTCCGCCGGCGAGCGCCGCCCCGATCGACCAAAACACCGGCGCGAGCCCGAGGGTCGAGCCGACGGCGCCAAACAGCAAGGGCATGACAAATGTCGACGCATTGATGATCGACATGCGCACACCGACCGCTTCCCCCATCCGGCCCGCCGGCGCGATGCTGTGCAGCAGTGACATAACCATCGGCTGCGCGGAGCCCAGCGCCAGTCCCAGCGCAAACGACAACGCCATCAGCGGACCGACCTCTTTGACGAATGGAAAGAGCGCGTACGCCGTCGCGGCGATAAACAAGGCGGTGGCCAACACCCCGAACTCGGAAAAGCGTCGGGCGATCCAGCCCATGAACAGACGCACGACGAAGGTTGCCGCGGCGAACGCGGCCAGAATGACACCGATGCGCGAAGCAGACAGCCCGATGGTCGCACCGTAGATGGGGATGAAAAACGAATGCAGGTCTCACGCCACCGCCAGCAGTGCGTTGACGACGAAGACCCGCCTCAAATGCCGATTGCGGAAAAGCTCGGCGACTCCGCCCGATGGGATATCCGCCGCCACCGGACGAGGTCCCGGCAGCTTCAGAATGTCCCGCGACAAGACTGCCACCGGGATCAGCGGCAGCAGCGCCAGCAGCGCGAAGGTCCCGGTAAAGCTCGCATGGTCGATCATCAGCCCGCTGACGAGGGGGCCGCAAAATCCGGAAACCGAATAGCCGAGCGCCAGCATCGCAAAGTGCTTCGCGCGCTCGGAGGGGTGCCCGAACATCCCGGTCGCATTCTGCGTCGCCACCTGGAACAGCATGAACGAGGCGCCGAGAAGCGAGGTGGTGACGAACAAGGGAGCGATCCCCGACGCGAAGCACGGCAGCGCAGCCGCGATCGCCACTCCGCAGGACCCGGCCAGCATGGGTTTGCGTACGCCGATACGATCCGTGAGCCGGCCCGCGGCCACCGCCAGCAGCATCGGCAGAAAAGCGTAGAGACCCATCAAGATCCCGACGACGAAGGCAGACGAGCCGAGAGAAAGAGCGTACAGCGAAATCGTGACCCTGCTACCGGTCAGCACCGTGTGATTCAGGATGCCGAGGCCGATCAGCGCCGGAAACGCGTAGGCGCGAGCCCGCCATGGTTCGCTCACGGCGCGAGCCGCTCGATGCGCCAGTGCGCAGCCTCGAGTCGATACCGGATCCTGTCATGCAGCCTGGACCGCCGGCCTTGCCAAAACTCGAACGTTGACGGTAACAGGCGATATCCGCCCCAGTGTGGAGGTCGCGGAATCGAGTCGGGTTCGGCGGCGAATCGCTCCTGAACGGCGCTGAATTTGCGCTCCAGCCAGTCGCGGTCCGGGATCGGATCACTTTGCGGAGACGCCCACGCCCCGATGCGCGAAAGCGGGGGGCGGGAAGCGAAATAGGCGTCCGAGTCGGCGGCCGAGGCCCTCGACACCTTGCCTTCGACGCGCACCTGTCGCTCCAGCTCGACCCAGTGGAACAGGAGCGCGGCGTACGGATGGGCGGCGAGCTCCCTGCCCTTACGGCTGTCATAATTGGTGAAGAACAGGAAGCCTTCCGCGCCGACGTCCTTGAGCAACACGATGCGCGCCGCCGGACGTCCGCCGTCACCGACGGTGGCCAGCGTCATCGCCGTGGGCTCCGGAACCTCGGCTTTTACTGCCTCGGCAAGCCAGCGCTCGAACTGGACGACCGGACTGGCGTCGACGCCGGTTTCATTGAGCGTGGCGCGATGGTACTCGCGCCGCAGGTCGGCGGTGTTCATTGCAGGTGCAGGAGGCGCGGCCGCCCATTATCGGTGATTTGGCGCTTGCCCGGTGAAACGAGCCCCCGGTCGATGTGCGTGCTGCGATTGCCGAAGCTCCTCCGTCCTGATCGGGCCCCGCTCGCGCGCTAATACCAAAGGCAAGCGGCAGGAGCAGCTCAACCCATGACCTCCGGCAACGAAAGCGCATCCGGGTCCGGGCGCAAAGTGAGCGCGATCCATTCTCACCGACGCAACACCCATGCCATCCCCCTCTCGAAACGACGCAGAATTTGCACACAACGCCGACGAGAATGCGGTATATTTGCCCGATGGAGTGCAGGGACCGCTGACAGGAGTTCCACCCTGACTCCATTTTCATCGCCCGCATCGAAGCGATCAACCACCAGGAAGGAGTGCAATGGCTACTGCCAAGAAATCTGCAAAGAAGCCCGCCAAGAAGCCGGCCGCGAAGAAATCCGCGGCGAAGAAACCGGCAGCGAAGAAAGCTCCGGCAAAAAAGGCCGCGCCGAAAAAAGCCGCGCCGAAAAAAGCCGCAAAGAAGCCCGCCGCCAAGCGTAAACCCAATGCTGCATTCATGAAGGCAATGACGCCGTCCGGCGCCTTGGCCGCAGTCGTGGGTAGCATGCCGATCCCGCGCACCGAAGTTACCAAGAAGATCTGGGACTACATCAAGAAGAACAAGCTGCAGGACTCGATCAACAGGCGCCTGATCAACGCTGACGAAAAACTGAAGCAGGTTTTCGGCGGCAAGCGTCAGGTGTCGATGTTCGAAATGACCAAGCTGGTCTCCAACCACCTCAAGTAATCCGCTTCGGTCAGCGCGCCGTGTCTTGACTGCGCGCATCCGCCCACACGGCCGGTCACGAGCCTAGTAGTGACCGGCCGTATGTTTTGCTGCTTTCGAGCTACCCGGAGCGAATACCGGAATTATCTCCGTCCCCCGGCTGTTTGCGCGTGCGTCGAGGGACGTCTCCCGTCGCGGGCTGGCGCGACCATAATCATCTGTCCCTTTCCCGAGGAGTTCGCGATGCATCACAATGCAGCCAACGCGCTTTTCCTTTCGCTTTTGGTCTCGTGCCTCGCGCTTGCGCAGACGGCAGCGCCAACGCAACGCATTCGAGGCGACGTAGTGTCAGTCGACGGCCTCAATCTCCAGGTCAAGGAGCGCAGCGGTGAAATGTTGACGATCAAGCTCGCGGAAAACTACGTCGTGACCGGCGTGGCGAAGGTCGGCATCGAGGCCATCACTCCCAATGCGTTTGTCGGCGCCGCGAGCATGCCGCAAAGCGACGGCACCCACACCGCGCTCGAGGTCCTCGTCTTCCCGGAATCCGGTCGCGGCAGCAACGAAGGGCACTATCCGTGGGATCTGCAGCCGGGTAGCATGATGACCAATGCCACCGTGACGGAAATCGTCGCCGTCGGTCCGGGCCGGCGGATGACGCTGCGCTACAAGGACGGAGAAAAAGTCATTGTGGTCCCCGCCAGCGCCCCCATCGTGACCTTCGAGCCCGGCGACCGCGCCATGTTGAAACCCGGCGCGCACGTGCTGCTTACTGCGACTCGTCAGCCGGACGGCAGCCTGACGGCGGCGCGGGTGGCGATTGGCAAAGACGGGCTCGTTCCACCGATGTGAGCCAGTTTAGGCCGGTGAACTTGCAGCCGGGCTTGTCGTCGAACCCTTCCCGCCCAAACGGAACCATCGACATGGATCGCATTCGCTCGCTGGTCTCGCTATTCCTTTGCGTATGTGTCGTTGCCGGCGGACTCGCTCGCGCGCAAACGCCGGCGTCGCGCATACGCGGTGTCGTCGTCTCGGTCAGCGGCAGCACGCTCCAGCTCAAGGCGGACAGCGGACAAACACTCGCGGTCAAGCTCGCCGACCATTACACGGTCAGCGCCCGTTCGCACGCCGATGTGACCAAGATCGCCCCGGGCGCCTTCCTCGGGACCACTGCCGTGCCAGGACCCGACGGAACGCTCACCGCGGTGGAAGTGCACGTCTTTCCGGAATCGATGCGCGGCACCGGCGAGGGCCATCGACCGATGGATGCCGCGCCCGGAAGCACCATGACCGATGCCACGGTGGCATCGGTTACCGTCGGCCCACGGCCGCCTGCGGCTGCAGGCCGCACCATGACCAATGCCACCGTCGCCGCACTCACGGGTGACGATAAGGAACGGCGGATGACGCTCCGCTATAAAGGCGGCGAGAAGGTGGTCGCCATCCCGAAGGGGACGCCGATCGTCATGGTCGAGGCCGGCGATCCGTCGATGCTGGTACCGGGCGCGCACGTCGTCGTCTCCGGCGTGCAGCAGAACGACGGATCGCTGCTTGCCGACCGCATCACGGTCGGCAAGGAAGGGCTCATACCGCCGCTGTAGCGGCGGCGCGAGCCTCCCGGCGTCGCCAGTCGCACCCGCGCTGCGCGCGGGGATCGACGGGGAATTGCGAGTCGACGCTAGCGGCCGAACGCAAGGATCACTTCACGTTAACGCAACATAGAGGCCGCGAGACGTGCTCTGCCTACTGCTTGGGCCCGGCCCGGATAGGCCAGTCGTCTTCGTCGACCAGAACGCGGATGACGCGGGTTCGCTTGCCGCCGCCATAGCGCTCCATTTGAACCAGCACCGGATAGAGCTCGGCGAGCTTGGCGCGCGCGGCGCCTTCGTCGTCGAAGATCAATGGCGCGCCATCGGCCCCGCGCTCATCGTGCCAGAGCCCTTTGTCGTCCTCGATTTCGATCCTGAACTTCTGGTCCTTGGCCATCCCGGTATCCTTTGCCGTGGAACCTTCGATGCACAACGTCGCCTACGCGGGGCGGCCAGTGCACTATTGCGGTGCCTGCAGCGCGCGTATCCGCGCTTCGATCGGCGGATGCGTCGCGAATAGCGACGCAATGCCGCTCTTGTCGGTGATGCCGAATCCGTTCAGCGATTTGGGTAACTCTCCCGGCGGCAGACCCCCGAGCCGCGCCAACGCACGCATCATCGGCTGCGGGCTGCCGAGGTATTGGGCGCTGCCCGCGTCGGCACGGAACTCGCGACGGCGGGAAAACCAGGCAACGATGATCGCTGCCAGCACGCCGAACATAATCTGGCAGACGAGGATGGTGATGAAATATCCGGGGCCGGTGCCGCGTTCGGTGCGAAAGACGATTCTGTCGACGAAGAACGCGACCACGCGGGCCAAAAAAACCACGAAGGTGTTGAGGACGCCCTGGATCAGAGTCAGCGTCACCATGTCGCCATTCGCCACGTGCGCGATTTCATGGCCGAGAACAGCCTCGAGCTCTTCGCGCGACATCGAGCTCAGCAAACCGCTGGAAACTGCGACCAGCGCCGAATTGCGGAACGCGCCGGTGGCAAAGGCGTTGGGCTCGCCCTCGTAGACGGCGACTTGCGGCATGGTGATACCGGCCTTGTCGGCGAGCCGCTTCACGGCGGCAAGCAGCCATGCCTGGCTCTCGTCGCGGGGATTGTCGATCACTTGCGCGCCGGTCGACCACTTGGCAATCGACTTCGACATCAGGAGCGAGATGATCGCGCCGGTAAATCCCACCACTCCCGAATAAACCAATAAGGCGCCGAGGTTGAGTCCGTTCGCTTCGAGTGCCTGGTCGAGCCCGAAGACGCGAACCACGATCGACAGAACGATCATCACGGCGAGGTTGGTGAGCACGAACAGGACGATGCGCTTCACATCTTTCTTTCGAATGCGCGCGGCGGGCGCACAGTGTAGCGCGGCCGCAAGGTCGCGAATAGCGAAACCGAGAGTGCGGTCTTCGCGATGGCGCGAAGCGACCGCGCTGGCCTGACAAGGCGCCGGATATCGCCTGCTTACGGTGCAGCCGCCTTGTGGCCCCACGAATCGCGCAACGTCACCGCGCGATTGAACACCGAAGCTCCCGGCTGCGAGTCGCGGAGATCGGCCACGAAATAGCCGTGGCGCTCGAACTGATAGCGCGTCTCCGGCGCGACCTCGGCCAGCAATGGCTCGACGTACGCGGCGACGACCTGCTTGGCCTGCGGGTTGAGATCGTCGAGATAATTTCGCTCGGTGGCAAGCTCATTGACGTTCTCGTCATCGACGTCCACGCCGGGCGATGGCGGCGATGTCGTGTCGAGGGCGTCGTGGGAGCGTCCGGGCTGTGGAACCACGAACAGGCGATCGTAGAGGCGGACCTCGGCCTGCCGCGCGTGCCGGACCGACAGCCAGTGAATGTTACCTTTGACCTTGCGTGCCTCCGCTCCCGGCGTACCGCTTCGGGTTTCCGGATCGTACGTGCAGTGGACCGCGGTTACCTTGCCGCTCTCGTCTTTGTCGACGCCCACCCATTTGACCACGAAGGCATAGCGCAGCCGTACCTCCTTGCCAGGCGAGAGACGAAAGTATCCTTTCGGCGGCTCTTCGCTGAAATCGTCGCGCTCGATCCAGAGCTCGCGCGAAAAGGGGACCGCGCGCGCGCCCAGCTCGGGCTGTTGTGGATGGTTGGGCAGGAAGCACTCTTCTTCCTCGCCGGCGGGATAGTTGTCGATGACGAGCTTGACCGGGTCGAGCACCGCGATACGTCGCTGGGCGCGCGCGTTCAGATCATCGCGCAGGCAGTCTTCCAGCACGCTCATGTCGATCCACTGATCGGCCTTGGAGACGCCGATGCGCTCGGCGAATAGTCGAATCGATTCCGGCGTGTAGCCCCGCCTGCGAAGGCCCACCAGCGTCGGCATGCGTGGGTCATCCCATCCATCGACGTGGCCGCCCTCCACCAATTCGAGGAGCATGCGTTTGCTCATCACCGTGTACAGCAGATTGAGCCGTGCGAATTCATATTGCTGAGGCAGCGGACGGAGCAGCAGGCCCGCCTCCGCCAGGCGCTCGATCACCCAGTCATAGAGCGGCCGATGGTCCTGGAACTCGAGTGTGCAAAGCGAGTGCGTGATGCGCTCCAGCGCGTCGGAAATGCAATGCGTGTAGTCGTAGAGCGGATAGACGCACCATTTGTCGCCGGTGCGGTGATGCGCGATGTGGCGTATGCGGTAGACCGCCGGGTCGCGCAGATTGATGTTCGGGCTTGCCAGATCGATCTTGAGTCTGAGCACATGCGCGCCGTCCGGGAACTCGCCTTCTTTCATCCGCCGGAAGAGATCGAGATTTTCTTCCACCGAGCGGTCGCGAAAGCGACTGGCGCGGCCCGATTCGGTGAGCGTGCCGCGAAGATGGCGCATCTCCTCGGGCGTCGAGCTGTCGACGTAGGCCAGATCCGCCTTGATGAGGTGCCGCGCAAACTCGTACAGGCGGTCGAAATAGTCGGAAGCGTGATAGAGATGCGCCCCCCAGTCGTATCCCAGCCATTGCACCGCGGCTTTGATCGAATCCTCGTATTCGACGTCTTCCTTGACCGGGTTGGTATCGTCAAAGCGCAAATGGCAGACACCGCCGTTTTCGCTGGCGAGGCCGAAGTTCAGGCAGATGGATTTGGCGTGACCTATGTGCAGATAGCCGTTGGGCTCGGGCGGGAAGCGGGTCACCACGCGGCCGCCGTACTTGCCGGTGCGTTGATCCTCGGCCATGATTTGCCGAAGGAAATTCGACGACACCGGTGCGGACGAATTATGTGGCGGTGCAGCACTCATCGACTTTGTTCATGAACAAAGGGTGTGGGACAAGCATTCTAACCGGTGCACTTGTACCCGTCATCGGCCGCTATGCCACGGGCATCGAGGACCCACCGCGAAGCCCGCATGCAGCAAGGCTCGCCAGCCGATACCCGGTTTGAAAAGCGAGGCGTTTTCCACAATATCTGTGGATAAAAGTGTGCATATCTTGTAAATTTATTTGCTAAGTAGCCTGCCAGCTAGGGATTTCATTGTCATGCCCAAATTGTTGCCGTCTTTTTCCATCTATTTTTCATATGCTTGTAATGTTTGCGCGCCGCACCGAAGCGCGCTTTTAGGTCGGCTGCTTGCGCGCTCGCGCGCTGTTTGTGCGCACATCCCTTACCGAAGATGTCGTGGACAAATCATTTTTTGGTGCGGCAATGTCGAGCCGAGTATGGAAGTTTGAAACAGATGAGCGCATGAATCCAGCGATCGTGCTGCCGGTATCACTGCTGGTCAGCTCCGCCCGGCTGCTCATCGAGCGCCACCTGGGCCTCGCCTGGATCAGCGGCGAGATCTCGAACTTCAGCCGCGTGGCGTCGGGCCATTGCTATTTTGTGCTCAAGGATACGCAGGCGCAGGTGAGGTGCGTCATTTTCCGTCACCGCTCGCAACTCCTCGACGTGGTTCTCAAGGACGGGCTTTCGGTCGAAGTCCGCGCGACGCCGACCATCTACGAAGCGCGCGGTGAATTCCAGCTCACGGTCGAGGCGGTGCGTCTGGCAGGCCTGGGCGCGCTCTACGAGAGGTTCGCCGCGCTCAAAGCCAAACTCGATGCAGCCGGATGGTTCCACGCCGACCGCAAGCGCGCGCTGCCGACCTTTCCACGTGCCGTCGGCGTCGTGACCTCGCCGCACGCGGCGGCTTTGCGCGATGTCCTGACCACCCTGCTTCGCCGGCTGCCTGGCATGCCGGTCATCGTTTATCCGACGCCGGTGCAGGGCTCCGTTGCCGCCTCGAGCATCGCCGCGGCGATTGCGGCGGCAAACGCTCGC